>JBILOR010000073.1:0-5765 GCA_044374325.1 Candidatus Planktophila sp. | reverse complement strand
TGCCGGCAAGATTGGTGTTTTCAATGGCAAGCGGCAATTAACCCACCCGGATTACGAGATGGTTGCCGATGGCAGCGATGTTGATGATGCTGTTGCGCAATTCGCTGGCAAGTTTTTACCGATCTATGCCGCAACCGCAAAGTTACCCTCCTGGAAAATTGCGAAGTGCATTGAGCTTGCGATTGATTCGCTAGATGAAGTGCCAGATCCGTTGCCGAACTATTTGCGCGAACGCATGGGCTATCCAACGCTGCGCGAAGCACTGATTAACCTACATAAGCCAACAGATTTAGATTTAGCTGATTTAGCACGCGAGCGTCTAACTTTTGATGAAGCATTCTTGCTGCAGTTATTGCTGGTTAAACGTCGAGCTGCAGCGCGTGCGCTAATCGCAACTGCGCGTCCAATTCGTACCGGTGGCTTACTCGATGCTTTCGATGAGTCGCTGCCTTTCAAATTAACCGGTGGCCAGTTAGCAGTAGCTAAAGAGATTGAAGAAGATTTAGCTGCTGGGCACCCTATGCATCGCTTACTACAAGGCGAAGTTGGTTCCGGTAAAACAATTGTTGCACTCCGAGCCATGCTCGCAGTAGTTGATAGCGGAGGACAAGCTGCACTTCTTGCACCTACTGAAGTCTTAGCAGCGCAACATTTACGAACGATCGAAAAATTATTAGGTCCATTAGCGCTCGGTGGCCAATTAGGAAGCGCCGAAAATGCTACGCAGATAACTTTGATAACTGGATCGCAAAGCACTGCTGCTCGTAAAGACGCGCTAGCGCTCGCTGCTTCGGGCGATGCTGGAATCGTAATTGGAACACACGCTCTGTTAAGTCAATCTGTTCAGTTCAATGATCTTGGTTTAATTGTCGTTGATGAGCAGCATCGCTTCGGCGTTGAACAGCGTGATGCCTTGAAAACTAAAGCTAAATTGCCGCCACATTTATTGGTAATGACCGCGACCCCAATTCCACGAACTGTCGCGATGACTGTTTTCGGTGATTTAGATGTTTCAACACTGCGGGAATTACCGCTAGGCAGGTCGCCAATTTCGACTCACGTGATTCCAGTTTTAGAAAAGCCAGCACATCTTGAACGCGCTTGGTCGCGAATAAAAGAAGATGTAGCCAATGGTCATCAGGCGTACATCGTGGCCCCGCGTATTAGTGCAGGTACGCCAGAAGATGCTGATTTAGATTTTCTTTATGGGCAAGAGAGCAAGAGCATGGCAAGTGTTGAAGAACTCGCCCCTGAACTTCATGGCGGCGCACTAAAGGGTCTTAAATTGGCCCCTCTTCATGGTCGCCAAACCAGTGAACTCAAAGATGCCACTATGAAAGCATTTGCAGCGGGTGAAATCGATGTCTTGGTTTCAACCACCGTCATTGAAGTAGGTGTTGACGTGCCAAATGCCACGGTCATGGTGATTATGGATGCCGATCGATTTGGTGTTTCTCAGTTACATCAATTACGTGGTCGCATTGGTCGCGGCAGCGCACCAGGTTTATGTCTATTGGTCACTGGCGCTGAGCCAGAAACGCCCGCTCGAGTACGCCTTGATGCGGTTGCAGCAACGCAAGATGGCTTTGAACTTTCTCGGATCGATCTCGAACAACGGCGCGAAGGCGATGTCATGGGTGCTTCGCAATCGGGCGCTAAATCAAAGTTGCGACTGCTTAGAGTTCTGCGAGATGAAGCCATGATTGAAAGTGCTCGCGATGAGGCTACCGCCCTGATCGAACAGGATCCCGCTTTGAGTTATGAAAGTGAGTTAGCTAAAGCGCTAGCTCAATTAGAATCAGATACTGCTAGTGAATTCATTGATCGGGGATAGTTAGTTATGCGAATTATTGCCGGAGTTGCAAAAGGGCGCCCGTTGGCAAGTGTCGCCGATGCAACCAGACCTACTTCAGATCGGGCTCGCGAAGCAATTTTTTCCTCTCTCACTTCTGAGTTCGGTGAATTTGCGGGTTTAAATTTCCTAGATCTTTTCGCTGGTAGTGGCGCAATTGGTTTAGAGGCGCAATCACGAGGTGCATCAATAGTGCATGCGGTTGAAAAAGACTTCGGTGCCCAACGCACCATCAATGCCAATATTGAAATTGTGGCTGCGGCTAAGCCAGCTGGCAATTTTCAACTCTTTGCCATGAATGCAGAGCAGTTTGTAAAATCACCAGCGAAGATCAAATATGAAATTGTTTATATTGACCCACCATATGATTATTCAAATAGCGATCTCGAAGAAGTGCTACGTAATTTGCAGCTCGGTGATTTTTTAAGTGATGATGCACTGATCGCAGTTGAACGAACTAGCCGATCAAAGGAGCCAATCTGGCCGATCGGATACGAACTGGCACGCAGTAAGAATTACGGTCAAGCCACAATTTATTATTTAAATCACGCGTGAAGATGGCTTACTTCGCAATACCTTGCTAGCGTTTACCTCATGAAACGCGCCGTATGCCCAGGATCATTTGATCCGATCACTTATGGACATCTCGACATCATCGAGCGTGCCAGCGCACAGTTCGATGAGGTAATTGTCGCGGTCGGAAACAATCGGGCTAAAGAAGGCTATTTCACCGTTGAAGAGCGCATGGCGATGATCGCCGAAACAACTGCCAAGTTTGGCAATGTCAAGGTTGATTCATGGAAAGGTCTACTCGGCGACTACTGCAAGACAAATAAAATTGATGTAATTATTAAAGGTCTGCGCGCGATGTCAGATTTCGATTATGAGTTGCAGATGGCTCAAGTTAATTTGCAAGGTTCAGGGGTTGAGTCAATGTTCATGGCGACTTCGCCAGCTCATTCATTCTTATCGTCTTCTTTGATTAAAGAGTTAGCTCACTACAACGGTGATGTTTCCAGCATGGTTCCACCAGTTGTAAATGCGGCCCTAAAGGCCCGGGAAGCAGGGAAGTAAAATGGAATCATTAGAAAATTTAAATGCGGCTATCCAGCAAGTTGAAGATGCGCGCGGAGTTCCACTTTCTGCTTCATTTGTTTTACATCGCGGAGAATTCCTTGAGCTACTCGATCTAATCAAAGATGGCCTGCCTAAAGATCTTGAATACGCACAGCAGATAATTGCTCAACGAGATCAGATTATTGAAGAAGGTCACCAAAATGCAGAAGCGCTAATTGCGAGCGCTCGCGAAGAAATGGCGCAAATGATTGAACAAACTGCAATCGTTAAAGCCGCGCGCGAGGAGTCAAAGCGCATTTTGGCGCAAGGTCGCGAAGCAGCTGAAGATGAGCGTGCCGAAGTTGAAAAATATATTGATTCTCGTTTGGCAACGCTTGAAGTGATTTTGAATAAGACTATGGATGCTGTGACTCGCGGCCGCGAAAAACTTGCAGGCGCAGACGAACGCGATGTTCTATCTCAACTCGCTGACGACAAATAAAAAGAAAGTTAACTAAGTCATGTCACGTCCAGAACGCGTTTATGAGCTAAATACTTACGAGCTTCCACGTCGTGCTGGCGAGATGAAGGAATACACCCTAGATCTTGAAATTCTCGAACGTGTCGGTGTTGAGTTAATGGCAGTTCCGGTTGGTGAAGTTATCGAAGTTGATCTGCGACTCGAATCAGTCACCGAAGGAATCTTGGCGACGGGGCAGATCTACACCGTGGCTAAAGGTGAATGCATTCGTTGCTTAGATCCAATTGAAATCGAGTTACATCGCACCATGCAGGAGCTTTACCGCTATGAGCCAACTAATGATCGTGGTGGGCGAAAGAAGAAGCGTGACGAAGACGAGGATTTAGATCTTGAAGAAGAGTTCATGATGGAAGGCGACATCCTGAATCTGGAGACTCCGATCCGTGATGCCATAGTTCTTGCCTTGCCGGTTAACCCACTTTGCGATCCTGATTGCTTAGGTCTTTGTCCTGAATGTGGCGAGAAGTGGGAGACGCTGCCTGAAGACCATGCTCATGAGGCCATAGACCCACGCTGGAAGGCGCTGGGCGGGCTGGATTTCCCGATTGAGCCTAAATAGGGAATACTTAACCACCTACCGCGCCCACAGGCTCGGTTCTCCAGATATTTATTTTGTGAAGGAAGTGCATCGTGCCAGTACCAAAGCGAAAGATGTCGCGTTCAAAGACGCGTTCACGTCGAAGCATGTGGAAAACAACTGCAGCTGCACTAGCGGCTTGCCCACAGTGCCAACAGCCAAAGCTTCAGCACACAGCTTGCCCAACTTGCGGTACATACAACCGTCGTCAGGTACTTGAGGTCTGATCTGTACTCAGCGCTAACTAAGCAGATCGGATTTGAAGTTGATCCGGTTCTTCTTGAATTAGCGTTTACGCATCGCTCTTTTGCTTATGAAAGCGGTGCGAAAGAAACAAATGAACGCCTTGAATTCTTAGGCGATTCAGTCCTTGGTTTAATTGTTACCGAAGAACTTTATTTGAAGTACCCAGATCTCGACGAATCTCGTCTATCGCCATTGCGTTCGGGCATTGTAAATATGCGTGCCCTTGCCGACATTGCTCGCACATTGCAATTAGGAAAATACATTCGTTTAGGTCGCGGCGAAGAAACTACCGGCGGCCGCGATAAAAATTCTCTCTTAGCAGATGCACTCGAAGCGCTGATTGGCGCTGTTTATATTGATTTAGGTTTTGATAAGAGCACTCAATTCGTCCGATTGTTAATTGCTGACACGTTGGCAAGTGCAATGGCTAAAGGCGCCGGTCTTGATGGCAAAACTGCGCTACAAGAATTCGCTGCCGCAAATGGCAAAGGGATTCCAGAGTATTCAGTAACTGAAGATGGCCCTGATCACGATAAGAGTTTTAAAGCAGTAGTCGCACTTGGCGGAGTAGTAGTTGGCGCTGGCGAAGGAAAAAGCAAGCGCGAAGCTGAGCAATATGCAGCACGTGGCGCGTATGAACTTCTCAAAGCTGAAAACTTTTTAAAAGATGCCGGAACTTCCGGAAGTTGAAACGGTCCGACGCGGTTTAGAGCGTTGGGTAATCGGTAAGAAATTAAAAAATATTCAAACATTACATCCGCGGGTAGAACGGCCTGATTCCTGGGCACCAATTACTTCACTCGAAGGCGCTAAAGTCACTGGTATTAAACGTCGCGGCAAGTTCTTGTGGTTTGAGTTAGATCGTCCGCAAGTACTTATGGCACACCTCGGAATGAGTGGTCAGTTCTTAGTCCAACCAATCGGCAAAGCTGATGAACGTCATGTGCGTGCCAGATTTACCTTAGCCGGTGGGTTGCAGAAGAACCGTGAACTTCGCTTCATCGATCAGCGCACCTTTGGCTGGCTCGCCGTTGATAACTTAAACAATGGAACTCCAACTATGGCTGCGCACATTGCGCCAGATTTATTTGATCCAAACTTTGATCAAGTAGCCGTTGTGGCAGATTTGCGAACCCGAAAGAGCAAAATCAAAAGTGCAATTCTAGATCAGCAGATTCTGAGTGGAATCGGAAACATTTATGCTGACGAATCACTGTGGGCGGCAAAAATTCACCCCGAACGAATCTGTGGGGATCTTTCAGCTAAGAAAATAAACCTATTGATTGATAGCGCTCGCGAAATTATGGCTCGGGCCTTGGAATCTGGCGGAACTTCATTTGATGATCTCTATATAAATGTAAATGGCGAGAGTGGATACTTTGAGGTTCAACTAGAGGTTTATGGTTGCGAAGGCGAACCATGTTCTAGATGTGGCCGATTGATAAAAAGAATTTCTTTTGCAAATCGTTCCTCTCATTTCTGCCCGTACTGTC
>JBILOR010000072.1:0-5795 GCA_044374325.1 Candidatus Planktophila sp. | reverse complement strand
GGGTTCCAAGCCTCGAGCCCATTGAGGAGATGATTACTTCGGTCGAAATTCCGGTTGTGACTAGCCAGATTGCCGGCATCTGGAACCTATTTAGTGAGATGAAACAGTTAGCTCAGATTCCAAATAGCGGAAGCGCTGCCTTGAATAAGTTACATAATCAAATTCTTAAAGGCGCGACTGTATGAGTGAACTAAATGCACAAGTAATTGTTGTCGGTGCTGGGCCGGTTGGTCTGGTGACAGCACTTGGTTTGGCGCAAAAAGGAATTAGGGTTTTAGTTCTAGAAAAGAATTCAATTGAAGTTCCTCCGCAGTGGCGCGGCTCAACTATTCATCCGCCAACGCTAGCTATTTTTGATGAACTCGGTCTGGCTGAAGAGATTATTGCTGGTGCCATCAAAGTAGAAGTTTTGCAATATCGTGATCTAGAGATAACAGATGTAGCAAATTTTGATTACAACTGTCTTGAAGGCCTAGTTAAGTTTCCCTTTAGATTGCAATTCGAGCAGTACAAAGTACTAAAATTGCTTAGAAATGCGGCAGCGCTAAATTCCAATGTCGAAATTCATTACGAATCACTAATTGAATCTGTGTCACAAGATGAATCAGGCGTTTCGGTTCTAGTTACAAATGGCGGAGCTACGAAAACTCTTCGCGCTGATTGGCTAGTTGGCGCAGATGGAAGTCACAGCGCAGTTCGTAAGGCGTTGGGCATTGAACTAGATGGCTTCACTTATCCGTATCCAACTACGGTAGTCGCAACGCCATTTAAGTTTGAAGAACATTTTCCTGGTTTAGCACCAGTTACTTATTGGTCCGGGCCTACCGGGCGCTTATCCATGATTCGAACCCCAGATATTTGGCGAATTGCTATGACGACCCCGCTTGAAGGGGTAGATATTTCTAGCGACGATCGCGGATCTATTGCAGAACCAAGCCAAGACTTTGTTGCCGCAATTGAACTGTTGTTAAACCTATTACCAGGGGTCTCGCTGGCTGATCTCGAGCTAAAGCAATACGAGGTCTACCGCTCACATCAAAGAATCGCACGGGAATTTAGCGTAAAGCGCATTGCCCTAGCTGGCGATGCTGCGCACCTAACTACGACTAATGGCGGCATGGGCCTTAACTCTGGGGTTCAAGATGCAGCTGCGTTAGTAAAAGCATTGATGGCGGCAATTTCTTTAAATAGTGATAAGCCTATTGCTGCATATGCCAAGGAGCGTAAAGAGTTTTGTGCTAATTTCCTGCAGCCCACCACGACAACAAATCATAAAACCGTGGATAATCCCGACCATGAAGCTAGATCATCTCGGTTAAACGAGTTGCTAGCCGAAACTAGAAATCCAGAAATTGTTAAGCAGGTAATTGCCCGCGCTAGCATGATTACTGAATTAGTTAAGTAGGGGGAGTAATGAGCAAGATTTATACACCAATTACTGGTGCGGAAATTGCTGATGTCCCAGATTTATCTTTAGCCGAAGTTGATGCCGCACTTGATTTAGCAACTGAGAGCTTTGCTGCATGGCGCAATACCTCAGCGAGTGAGCGTGGTCGGATTTTGACTAAAGCTAGCCAACTAATGCGAGAGCGTGCCGATGAAATTGCCGAGTTAGAAACTCTAAATACAGGTAAGCGGTTAGCAGATACGAAGCGCGAAGCGATCAGAGCGGCTGAATGTTTTGAATACTACGGCGGGTATGCCGATAAGTTAGTTGGCACGGTTGTGCCAGTGCCTGGCGAGTTTCATGCATACACAGAACGTGAACCTTACGGCGTAGTAGTCGGCATAATTCCCTGGAACGTCCCATACTTTTTTGCAGCCAAGAAGATAGCGCCGGCAATTGCCTTTGGAAATGTTTCAATTCTTAAGCCAGCTGCAGAAACGCCCCTAACCGCACTCAAGTTATTAGAGATTCTGCATGAGGCCGGAGTTCCCAAAGGGGTCGCGCAAGTTCTAACTGGCGGGCCAGAAGTTGGTAAGAAATTAGTTGCAGATATTCGTACCAAGTTAGTTGTTTTCACGGGTTCAGATAAGAGTGGCGCAGCGGTTGGATCAGCAGCAGCTGCACATTTTGCACCAGCTGCCCTTGAATTAGGCGGCAAGTCAGCCCAACTAGTCTTTGCCGACGCAGATTTAACCGCGGCTTTAGATGGCGTGGTCGAAGGAATTACTGGCTCTTGTGGCCAAATGTGTATTGCTGGCTCACGGTTATTCATCCAAGAGAGCATCGCTGAAGAATTTATCGCACAGATAAAGGTTCGCTTCGAGAACTTAGTTGTTGGCGACCCACGTGAATCAGGCACTCAAGTTGGGCCACAAGTAACAAAACTTCAAGCGTTGAAAACTTTGGATTACATTGAAATTGCCAAGAAAGATGGCGGAAAAGTTATAGCTTCAGCAAAGGTACCTGCCAGCGCAGATTTAAACAGCGGATTTTATGTTCCGCCTACTGCCTTCATAGATCTGCCAAATTCATCGGCAGTTGTACAGGAAGAAATCTTTGGGCCAGTTCTAAGTATTGCTACCTTTAAAGATGAAGCCGATGCGATTTCTAAAGCCCATGACAGTAACTTCGGATTAGCTGCCGGCGTCTGGACGAGTGACATAAGTAGGGCTCATCGGGTTGCCAGCGAGTTACGAGTTGGAAATATTTGGGTCAATACCTACCGAGTTCTTTCTGATCTAATGCCGTTCGGTGGCGTAGGCAGTTCGGGCTATGGCCGCGAAGGTGGAACCGATGCGCCGAACCTTTACACCTGGACTAAGAGCGTCTGGATCTCTAAATCACCGGGCCTGCCTAAGAACTATAAGGCGAAATAAATGAGTAACGACGAGATTAAGAATTTGTATTTAGATTCGTACCATCGAGAGAATTTCTTTATTGGCGGGCAATGGGTTAAGCCAAACTCTAAGAATATTATCGAAATCATTAGCCCAAGTACCGAAGCGCTAATTGGCCAAGTTCCAGATGCCAATACAGCTGATATCGATCTGGCCGTAAAAGCAGCAAGTGCGGCATTTGCCAAAAAGAATAGCTGGAGCACTTGGGCAGTTACTGAACGCACTAAAGTCATGCGCAAGTTCGCTGATATCTTGGAAGCTAAACATCAAGAGTTATCGATTCTTTATGCGCACGAACTTGGCCGACCATATAAACCAACCGTTTCACGCCCAAGTCGGCCAGCTGAACTACTTAGGTATTACGCAGATTTAGCCGAACAGCTAGAGCTAGATCAAACGCGTTTAATCCCGGCGCTACAAAACCCAGGTAGCGTAAAGAGATCTTCAGTTAAATTGGAATCACGTGGCGTCACCGCAGTCATCGTTCCGTATAACGGCACTCTTGAAATGGGAATGTTCAAGATCGGTCCAACTCTGGCACTCGGCGGAACTGTTGTCTTAAAGCCAAGTCCACAATCACCACTTGAAGGTTACATTTTTGCAGAGGCAGCAGTCGAAGCAGGTTTTCCGGCCGGCGTTATAAATGTTCTACCTGGCTCACGTGAAGCGGGCGAAGCTTTGGTAGCCCATAAGGAAATCGGAATAGTTGGATTTACTGGTTCGACTGCAACGGGAAAAGCAATCGCTAAAACTTGTGCCGAAACTTTCACGCCAACCATTCTGGAACTGGGCGGAAAATCTGCCGCAGTATTGCTAGAAGATGTTGACGTGACAGCATTTGCTAAGAATCTTCCTTATCTTGGCTTTACATTTACTGGGCAGAATTGCTTTATCCATTCGCGCGTAGTTGTTAACAAGAATAGATATGCCGAAGTTCTAGATGCGATCTGCCAATCAGCTGCCACAATTAACGTTGGCGATCCCTTTGATGACCAAACCCATAATGGGCCCTTAATTAGTCAGGGGCACAGGGACAAAGTTGAAAGCTATATTGCATCAGGTATTTCTGAAGGCGCCCGTATTGCCTTTGGCGGAAATCGACCAGAACACTTAAATAAAGGCTGGTATCTAAACCCGACAATTTTCGCTGATGCCACAAATCAAATGCGCATCAGTCGTGAAGAAATCTTTGGCCCAGTAATTTCAGTAATTAGTGCCGAGAATGATCAAGCTGCGATTGATATCGCCAATGATTCTGAATTTGGCTTAGCTGGTTCAGTTTGGGCTAATGATGAAACCCATGCTCGCGAAGTAGCCGACCAAATAGATACTGGATCAATTGGCATAAATTGCTTCGGGTTTAATACATCGGCGCCTTTCGGTGGGCGCAAAAACAGCGGAATCGGCACTGAACTCGGGCTTGAAGGATTCTTGGCTTATGCAAAATATAAGTCAACGCATTACACGCATTAAAATTAGTACGGCAAAATCTCTAATAGCGCTTTATCTGGAAGCTGAATCATCTTAGCTTCGGTAACCGAGCCACGAACTGTCACAATGCTAATTCCAGGAGGCAAATAACCAGCAATGAGTTCACGTTGCTCGCCCTCAACGGGCAACTGATCAATTTCAATGGCATTTCGACCAGCTAATTGCACGGAACTTAATCTATGTAAAGTATCAAGTGGTTTCTCGTAAACACGATTGATTACCTTGATTCCTACTTCACGATCACTAGCCCGGCGAACTTCGAAATTTGATTCAAGAATTTCGCGAGATTTCTCTAAATCCGATGCACCAAGAACACAGATGAAGATGCTGCCCGATTCTTTAGAAACATCAGGTAATTCAAAATTAGGAACTTCACTAAGAATTTGCGTTATGTATACAACCTCACCATTAATGCCGGATAGTTGTGCTGCAATCAGGGGCAATGGTTTAGCTGATCCAGATAAAGGCACTGCTTCGTTCATAACCACAAAGCCAGCCGCAACAGCCTGAGCCACATATTTGTGAACATCATCGACACAAATTTCTAAAGCACTCCAACCAAATGTTCGAAGTGGCAGCGGATTTTGATACTGATCAGATTCAACAAATCTGACGCCCCCATTGATTCCATAAACTTCAAGAACCCGAGCACCAGCTAGATCTTTTGCCTGCCATCTGTTGGCTTCTTCAATTCTCAGTTCATATTCAGTTTCTTTTATCTGCCATCCAAATGCTGAGATATACATTTGCGCCGATGCAGCTAAATCATGCGTCAAGATTGTTACGGTTTCGATCGGGCCAATTTTCACGCTTTAACCTTATAACTAGCCATAGATTTTTATTCTGTTTATTTCAAATCGTTATATTTCTAGGCATGAAAAGAGCATTTTTCGGTGTTCTGCGGATTGGAATTTCGTTGACTTTGCGAGAGTGTTATAGCAAAGTACACGCAACCGTTCGTAGGTCTGACCTAAGGAGAGCAAATGCGTCACAAGAAAATTCTTAGCGCCACATTATCAGTTGCCATGGCGGCACTGATGGTTGGTGCAAGTCAGGCACCTGTAAGTGCTGCAGTTGGCACAATTACAATTGCCGTACCTGGACTTCCACCAAGCCAGGGAAATCCATTTAAAGAAGGTCCAGGAACTCCTGGTATTCACACCTACGCAGCAATTTTCGATGCGCTAACTCGTGTAGACGATAAAGGAATTGTTCGTGCGCGTCTGGCCACATATTGGAAGACTGTTAACAGCACAACATGGCGCTTCACATTGCGCCAAGGAATTAAATTCTCTAACGGTGAAGACTTCAACGCTGATGCGGTTAATGCCACAGTTGATTTCTTAGTTAGTGCAGATGGTCGTAAAACAACTATTGGCTCAACTGAACTTCCAGATGTAACAGGAGCGACAAAAGTCAGCGAGTATGTTGTCGATATTACAACTAAGACTCCTGATGCA
>JBILOR010000071.1:0-5824 GCA_044374325.1 Candidatus Planktophila sp. | reverse complement strand
CCAACGAGTGGTATCGCCTGATTACAGTCGCACTTACTCACGCTGGATTAATGCATCTGGGATTTAACATGTATTCGCTTTACATTCTTGGTACGCCAATCGAGCAGGCTTACGGAAGAAATAAATTCCTAACTGTTTTCACCATTTCACTTTTAACCGGTTCGCTCGCTTCGATATTTTTCAATGCTTCTAATCAAGCATCTGTCGGAGCTTCGGGTGCGGTATTTGGTTTATTTGGCGCCTTCTTAATTGTTGGAAAAACTATTGGCGCTAACGTTCGCGAATTTGCAATAATCATTGGTCTGAACTTTGCGCTCGGATTTATCCTGGGTGGCGTTGATTGGCGAGCTCACCTCGGTGGCTTATTAGGCGGGGCGCTAGCTGCCCAACTGCTCTTAGTTCGCCGCCGCTAAGTACCTAACGACCTAATTACATGGCTGTAATTCTCCACATCTGTGGAGATACTTGTGGATAACTGGCTAAAAAGAGAAAACTAACGCTTTGGTTGACTAGGTCGTTAAAAAACTAGCGCGCTATAGTTTTTAACGCCATTTGGTGGCTAGTGAGAAGCCAAAAGCGATAAATGCGAATCCAACCACCATGTTCCAGGCACCAATATTAGGAATTGGGTAGAGCGTCTGGCTGACATAGAAAATTACAATCCAGAAAAGGCCGACCAGAAATGAGGTAACCATGGTTGGAACTAACCAAGATGGGCTCTCAAGCGGGCCGGTAGGAGCATGATCAACGAGCTCTTGGTCGTGAGCGTGCTGCTCCTGAACCTTCTTACGCAATTTGGACTTAGGCATGACGCCAAGGGTAACAGGGCGGGGCAAAATATCAACCGCGTCAAAGCTGTGAGTAGGCCAGAATTGGCCCATGAGCAGCCAGCCCACCAAGATCACCAAAGTTTTAGTCGTAGATAACTACGACTCCTTTGTCTTTAACTTGGTGCAGTACTTGGGTCAACTAGGCGCCGAAACCACAGTTGTGCGAAATGATGAAATTTCAGTTGAAGCAGCTCTTGATTATGACGGTGTATTAATTTCACCAGGACCTGGAACCCCGGAAGCTGCAGGCGTAAGTATTGAGATGATCAAATTTTGCGCAGCGAAAAAGATTCCACTATTTGGGGTTTGTTTAGGACATCAAGCCATCGGTGTTGCTTTCGGGGCAACTGTTTCGCGCGCACCTGAATTAATGCATGGAAAAACTTCAGAGATAATTCATAACTGCGAAGGAATTTACGCAAATCTTCCGTCACCATTTACGGCAACCCGTTATCACTCATTAGCGATTGAACGTGCAACCGTGCCAGATGAATTACAAGTTACTGGCGAAACCGAAGGCGGCATCGTGATGTCTGTTAAACATAAGTCGCTGCCGATTCAAGGAGTGCAGTTCCATCCGGAATCGGTTTTAACTGAACATGGACACGCAATGCTTGCTAACTGGTTAACAGAGTGTGGCGATGAGAATGCAAAAACCAAAGCTATCGGCTTATCACCAGTTATTGGCACTCGCGGCTAAAGCTACTTATTGCTAGGGCGCTTTATTAATTGTAATTGTTACTGATTCACCAATTGTGCGAGTTGCACCAGCTTCAGGGAATTGCCGAATAACCACACCTATTGCTTGAGTTGAATCGTAATCATTAAATTCTTTAATTAAGAAATTTGAATTGATCAAAATTGCGCGAGCTTGAATCGCATCAATTCCAATTAAGTTTGGAATTTCTACTTGGCCATTTGCAATTGTTAACACCACACCACTACCTGCCGTAACGGTTGAACCCATTTCTGGGGTAACAGCCAAAATGGTTCCTTGTGGTTTATCTGAAGGTGAAACTTCAGTCCGTGCAACAACTAAACCAACTGAAGTTAATACCGCACGAGCATCACCGAGTGACAAACCAATCAAACCATCGGGCACAAGTGCATCACCTGGCCCATCAGAGATGGTGATTACTACCGCTGAACCAGGCTTGGCTTGTGCGGATGCAACAGGTACTTGATTTGCGACTCGATCAACCGGAATTTGCGGGTCATGTGCACGCTGCACGGTGACCACATAATCACCCAATTGCGCTTTTGCTTCAGCTTCGGTTAACCCAATTACATTTGGCACTGAATTAGAAGGGCCGTCAGTAGTTCCAGTATTCGATAAATTTAAACCAAAGACTGCCGCACCACTGACTATTAGTAAACCGATCAAACTAAATACCAAGGTCTTTCGCGTGATCGGCTTTCGAGCGACTTTAGTTTTGACAACTTGACCGCTATGAATCCGGAACAGATCATCGAGCATTAGCCCGGCACTTTGATAACGATCAACTGGGCGCTTAGCTAGTGCAACCGAAAGCATTACATCTATACCTTCAGGCAAACCAGGCAATACCAAACTAGGTAACGGGAAGTCACCAGATACATGTTGGTATGCAATAGAGACAGGTGTATCACCAGTAAAAGGCGGCTGACCAGTGATTACTTCATATAACAAACAGCCAGCTGAGTAAATATCGCTTCGAGCATCTGCAACTTCACCAACGGCTTGTTCGGGTGAAAGGTATTGAGCTGTGCCAACTACATTCCAAGTGTTTGTAAGAGTTGCCGCTAAATCATCAAGTGCGCGCGCGATACCAAAATCCATAACTTTGACATCACCTTTGTCGGTGATCATTACGTTGGCTGGCTTAATATCTCGGTGCACAATTCCGCGTTCATGTGAGTAATCAAGCGCAGCTAAAATTCCTTCACCAATTTCTAAAGCGCGATCTAGGGGTAGGCGTTCACCCGCACGAATAATCTCGCGCAAAGTTTTTCCAGAGACCAGCTCCATCACAATGTAAGGCGCTGGATCTTCACCCGAGTCATAAACCGCAACAATGCCTGGATGGTTTAAACCCGCAGCAGCGAGAGCTTCTTTACGAAATCGAGTAACAAATGAAGGGTCTTTAGCTAAATCAGAACGCAGAATTTTTACCGCAACTTTTCGCGATAAACGTTCATCTTTTGCCTCAAATACATCGGCCATTCCACCAGTGCCGATCATGTCACCAAGTCGGTAGCGACCACCTAATAGTTGGCTCATTTGCTAGCCCCATGTAATTCGGTTTCAACAGTTAAATCTGTTGCGATATCGGCGACAATAACGGTGACATTATCAGGAGCATCATTTACATAAGTGGCATCAACCAGGGCCGCTACAGCATCTTCGCGCTTACTTTTCTTCAGCAATGACTTAATTTCCTTATTTGTGAGCACGCTACTTAGCCCGTCGCTGCAAAGTAGGTAACGATCGCCAGCTTTACGTTCATAAACAACAAGTACTGGGTCTAGATTTCCTGAACCCATTAATACTTGGGTGAGCAAGGAGCGCTGCGGATGATCAATTGCTTCAGCCATTGTTAATTTTCCTTGGTCAATTAACTCTTGCAATACGGTGTGATCAAGGCTTAATTGTTCTAACTCACCATCGCGCAAGCGATATGCACGCGAATCACCAATATGCATTAGCGCAATGCGATCTTCGTGCAGCAATAACGCAGTCAAAGTTGTTCCCATTCCGCGAAGCTCTGGATCATCATTTGCAACTCGAGCTATTTCTAAATCAATATCTACCATCGCTTGTGCTAATAAATCTTCGATCGAGTCAGCATCAATATGAATACTTTGTGAAATTGGGATTAACTTCGTTAACTCCTTAATTGCAATTGCAGAAGCGACTTCGCCGCCCGCGTGTCCACCCATTCCGTCGGCAACAGCGATTAAGTTTGCAGATGTGATTGCAGAATCCTCATTGCCAGATCGGCGCAGCCCAATAGCCGAACGCGCAGCTAGTGCGAATACCGGTTGGTTCATGTGGCTTAGCCTAACGCTGATATGCGAGTGATCAATGCCTAGACCACTAATTTATGCGCATCGGGGATCGTCATTTGATCATCCTGAAAATACCCGTGCTGCATTTATGGCGGCAATTGCCGACGGTGCTGATGGTATTGAATGCGACTTAAGGTTGACCAAAGATAATCAGGTAGTTATTTGGCACGATTCAAATATGTTGCGTATGGCAAACCATAAAGCAGTTGTAGCTCACACCGAATACCCAGAGTTAAAAGAGATTTATCCAAATTTAATGTTGTTAACCGAACTTCTCGAAATTGCCAGCGAACACAAGAAAGCTTTAGCGCTGGAAACCAAACACCCAGTGCCATCAGGCAATGAAGTAGAGAATAAAATTCTTGAACTCATCAAACCTTACAAAAATGTAGAGATCGCAGTACTTAGTTTTAGTTGGTTAGCGATAGAAAAAGTGGTCAGGTTTGAAACCGGGATAGAGACAGTTGCCCTAGTAAATTCACTAAACGCCCCGATTGTTAATCGTTTTTCATCAGCTAAATCATTTGCGCCAAGTATTGAAGAGATCAAAAACCACCCGGAAATAGTGGCTAAATATAAAAGTGAAGGAAAACGGGTTTTCGTTTGGACAGTAAATGAAGTAAATGATCTAAAACTATGTGCCCAGCTAGGTGTTGATGTTGTAATTACAGATATGCCGGCGCGAGCAGTAAGTGAGCTCGGGTATCCTTAACCAGTGAGCACATACGCCTATCTCGGTCCAGCAGCGACCTTCACTGAGGCGGCGCTCAAGAAAATTACAGCCCCATCTGATCAACTTGTTCCATATGCAAATGTAACTGCAGCTTTAAATGCGGTTCGCAACAACGAAGCCGAATTCGCATTAGTACCTATTGAGAATTCTATCGAAGGCGTTGTGGCTCGCACGCTAGATGAACTCGCAACAGGTGAACCGCTTGTAATTGCCGGCGAAGTTGTTTTACCGGTCGCATTTGCATTCATGGTTAAACCAGGAACTAAAGAGATCAAACGAATCGCCACTCACCCACATGCTGAAGCTCAGTGCCGAACTTTTATTGCCACTAACTATCCGCATGCCGAAGTTGTTGCAACAAATTCAACTGCAGCTGCAGCCGAAGCACTTAATCGTGGCGAATTCGATGCCGCTATTGCCTCAACTGTTGCTGCCGATCGTTACGGGTTAGAAATTGTTGCTGACAATATTGGCGATAACACCGAAGCAGCAACTCGCTTCGTTCTAGTCTCCAAACCTGGTGAGCTAACTAAGCCCACCGGGCATGACCGAACTTCAATGGCTATTTTCATTGGCACTGACCACGCAGGTGCGTTACTAGAAATCCTCACCGAGTTCGCAAACCGCAATGTCAACTTAACTTTCATTCAAAGCCGCCCAACCGGTAAAGAGTTAGGCGATTACCACTTTATTGTTGATGCCGAAGGCCATATCAACGACGCCAATGTTGGCCAAGCAGTCGCTCGCCTACGTGAGATCTGCGAGGAAATAAGATTCCTAGGTTCATACCCGCGAGAGGAAAGTAAATGATTGATATCAAATTACTACGCGAGAACCCCGATTTAATCCGCGCCTCTCAAACTGGTCGTGGAGAAGATGCTGGCATCGTTGATCGCGTTTTAGCACTCGATGAAAAACGCCGAGCCGCAATTAATGAATTCGAAGCGTTGCGCGCTGAACAGAACACACTTTCTAAAGCAGTAGGTAGCGCTAAAGGCGATGAGAAAGCTGCTCTGCTTGAAAATGCGAAAGATTTAGCGAATAAAGTTAAGGCTGCCGATAGTAAGCGTGCTGAAGTAGAAGCTGAAACAAATGCCGAAGCGCTAAAACTTTCAAATGTGCTTGATCCTGCAGCACCTATTGGTGGCGAAGCAGATTTTGTAGTTATTGAACATGTCGGAACCCCTCGCGAATTTACTGAATTCGAACCAAA
>JBILOR010000070.1:0-5881 GCA_044374325.1 Candidatus Planktophila sp. | reverse complement strand
ACGCACAATGTCTTCGCCTAAATTGTCGCCAACTTTTATCTTAACTGTGTCGCACCCGGCAAAAGATTGCAGTAACTCTTCAATTTCCTTCGCGTTATTTACCGCTGGCAGAGTGGCATTAACTTTGATGAAACTACGATGAGCCATTGGTGCCGGATTAGTTGCCGCATCTATTGCACTTATTAGCCAAGTCGAACTTTCGCGATCGTCATATTCAAGAAATGGCGCAAACTCGCCCCAACCAGCTGGGCCTTCAAAGAGGGCAACTTCGCGCACAGTGATGCCGCGAAATTTACTTTTTAGCGGCAGCGCAACTACCTGCATTGAAGCAAGTAATTGATCAATCATTGGTCTTAATTACGGACGCTTAGGGAATTTGCCAAAATCAGGAGCGCGTTTTTCTTTATAAGCATCGCGACCTTCTTGACCTTCTTGGGTCATGTAGAACAACAAGGTGGCATCTCCGGCAAGTTGTTGCACACCAGCTAATCCATCATCGGCAGCATTCATGCTCGCCTTTAGCAAGCGAAGTGCCATCGGTGAATTGCGGAGCATTTCGCGACACCAGGAAACAGTTTCAGCTTCTAGCTCTGCAACTGGCACAACTGTATTAATCAATCCCATCTGCAAAGCTTCTTGTGCATCATATTGACGAGTCAAAAACCAAATTTCGCGCGCTTTCTTCTGACCCACACTTGCTGCTAGCAATCCAGAACCGTAACCACCATCGAAGGAACCAACCATTGGGCCAGTCTGACCAAAGAGTGCGTTATCGGCTGCAATTGTTAAATCACAAACCACATGCAAAACATGTCCGCCGCCGATTACCCAACCTGCAACCATGGCAACTACTGGTTTTGGGGTACGGCGAATTTGTACTTGTAGATCCAAAACATTTAGTCGACCAATGCCTTGCTTTGCAAGATCATCATCGCCCAGGTAACCATCATCACCGCGAACATTGATATCGCCACCAGAACAAAATGCTTGAGTGCCTTCTCCAGTAAAAATAATTACGCCGACTTCGGAGTTATCGCGCGCTAGATCAAATGCACTCTTTAATTCAGCCAAAGTTTGTGGGCGAAATGCATTATGAACTTCCGGGCGATTAATCGTAATTTTTGCCATGCCATCGCCAACTACATATTTAATATCTTTGAAGTTCTCGCCACCTGGAGCGGTTTTCCAATTCGGAATCTCGCGACTTCCAAAATCACGCTTAATTGGCTTGCTCATTTTTCCTCCAGGAAGTGAAAGCTTGGTCTAGGAGCGATAGCCTACGGGCGATATGGATACCAAGTCACAACGTTTAGTGAGCCCAATCGACGGGGCGTGGTCAACCACACAGATTATGGCCAGTCTTGCTAAGGCACTGGTTTCTGATGGCCCAGCTCTTGGCTTCGGCGCTGTAACCAGTACCGCGGTTGATGCGAAAACGGCGGTCCTGGTTACCTCGACCGGTAGCACCGGTGCGAACAAGGAGTTTTCACTTAGTGCAGGTGCACTTTTGGCTTCCGCGAAGGCCTCAAATAAATTTTTGGGTGCCAACTTTGGCGAAACTTGGTCACTTCTGTTACCGCTTACTCACATTGCGGCAGTTAATGTTTTGGTTCGAAGCTTAGAACTTGGCACTATCCCAGTGAATTTAATTGGCCACACTGGTGAATATCCAAAAGTCGAATACACCGCCATTGTTCCAACCCAACTTTTCAATGCTCTAACTAATGATGATCGCTTACTTAAGCATTTACAAAGCGCTAAGGCAGTTTTAGTTGGTGGAGCTGCTTTGACTCCAAAACTACAAGCACAAGCAGCTGCTTCCGGAATTAACGTTGTCACAACTTATGGAATGTCTGAAACTTCTGGTGGGTGCGTTTACAACGGCGTACCTCTCGAAGGCGTGCAGATTGCGATCTCTGAAGCTGGATTTATTAAAATAGCGGGTCCAGTTTTGGCTAGCAATCTAGATTTAGATGAAAATAATTTTTTTGTTACGAGCGATCTGGGCGAATTAGTTGATGATCAATTAAAAGTTCTGGGTCGCGGCGATGATGTAATCATTTCAGGTGGTGAAAACATTTCACTCTCGGAAATTGAAAATGCTATCTCGCAAAGTTTCGCCGACTTTGAGTTTGCAGCATTTGCCGTTTTGAGTGATAAGTGGGGGCAAGAACTTCACGTAGCTTCGGTAAACGCACCAGCTGAATTTGCTGAGAAAGTTCAGGGCCTATTGGTAGAAAAATTTGGCAACGCAGCTAAACCAAAGCGCTTCCATCAGCTAACTGCGCTACCTTTAATCGGTATCGGAAAAGTTGACCGAAGCGCTCTTGCGCAATTAGCAATGAAGTTGGAGCATTAAATTGAATAAGTGGTTTGCAGGGGCACGCCCGCGCACACTTCCAGCTGCTATTGCGCCAGTCTTGGTAGCAACGGCGTTAGCGGCAAGTGATGCCGACTTTGCAATGGCTGGTTTAGCCCTGGTAGTTAGTTTGGCACTTCAAGTTGGCGTGAACTTCGCCAATGATTATTCAGATGGCATTAAAGGCACCGACGATAATCGGGTTGGCCCAACTCGGTTAGTTGCTTCTGGATTAGCAAAAGCGAATTCGGTAAAACACGCGGCGTTCATCTCGTTTGCCGTAGCTGCCTTAGTTGGATTAGTGCTCGCTCTTTTAACTTCACTTTGGCTAATTGCAGTTGGTGCTGCGGCAATTTTGGCAGCCTGGACCTACACCGGCAGCAAACAACCATACGGATACCTCGGCTTCGGCGAAATTTCGGTGTTTCTATTCTTTGGCTTAGTTGCAACCATGGGTTCTTACTATGTGCAGACTGAGAGAATAACTTGGCAAAGTTTTGTGGTCGCAATACCGATGGGTTCGCTCTCTTGCGCGCTTTTGGCAATTAACAATCTTCGCGATCGCGCTCAAGACGAGTTAGTTGGCAAACGCACCTTGGCTGTTCGATTGGGTGATGCCGGTGCGCGTAAACTTTTTATCGCTCTTTTGCTTCTTGCTCACGTCTCAGCACTTGCCGTATCTGGCGAAAATACCTTGATTACGTTGGCGCTTTTGCCGCTTACTTTTGTCATCGCCAACCAGGTTCGAGCTGGCGCAACTGGTCCCGCGTTAATTCCACTGCTAGGCAAAACCGGCCAATTACAGCTCTGGTTTGGCGTGGTTTTCTCAATTGCTCTCGCGCTAAACTAAAGCTATGAGAGTTTTGCTCGTAGTTCTATCAATCGCTATCCAACTCTATGGATTAATCGATTGCGCCCAACGTGAAGATAGCGAAGTTCGTTCGCTACCTCGTTGGGGCTGGCTACTAATTATTGTTTTAGTACCAACGATTGGCGCAGTTGCTTATCTAGTTGCTGGGCGACCAAAGCGTCCTGGCAATGGCGGCAAAAAACCAAAGCGCACTATCGCACCAGATGATGATCCTGATTTCTTGCGTGGCCTTTAAAGAGAAGCGAAAGCCTCATCAAGAACGCTCATTGCATCAAGAAGTAGCTCATCTGAGATAACAATCGGTGGTAAGAAACGAATTACATTTGAATAAGTGCCAGCTGAAAGTAGCAAGACACCTTTCTTGGCGCAGTAGTTAATTACCTTGGTCATCGCTTCAGAGTTTGGCTCAAGTGAGCCAGGCTTAACTAACTCAATTGCCATCATTGCGCCACGACCACGTACTTCAGCGATGATCGGATACTTAGAGGCGAGTTCGCACAATGAATGACCGAGAATTTTGCCAACTTCGCGCGCGCGTTGAATTAGGCCATCTTCTTCGATAGTTTCAAATACGCCAAGTGAAGCTGCGCACGCAACTGGGTTGCCGCCGTAAGTTCCACCAAGACCACTTACGTGCACTGCATCCATAATTTCAGCTCGACCAGTAACAGCTGCCAGTGGTAAACCGCCAGCAATTCCTTTTGCGGTAATGATCATGTCTGGAACTACATTTTCGTCTTCGACCGCAAACATGTTTCCGGTACGTGCGAAACCTGTTTGTACTTCATCAGCAATAAAGATGATGCCGTTGTCAGCACAATACTTTGACAAGCCAGGCAGGAATCCCTTTGGTGGCACAATAAAACCACCTTCGCCTTGAATAGGTTCGATCAAGATTGCGGCAACGTTATTTGCACCAATCTCTTTTTCAATCTTATGTGCAACTTCGTCGAGTGCATCTTGAGTAATCGTTGCTTTATCGCCCAACCAACGAAGTTCGTATGGCATCGGCATGCGGTAAATCTCGTTTGCAAATGGGCCAAAACCATCTTTGTATGGCATGTTCTTGGCAGTTAGCGCCATCGTTAAATTAGTGCGTCCGTGATACGCATGTTCAAATAC
This sequence comes from Candidatus Planktophila sp., assembly GCA_044374325.1. Classification (GTDB taxonomy): domain Bacteria; phylum Actinomycetota; class Actinomycetes; order Nanopelagicales; family Nanopelagicaceae; genus Planktophila. Next base: position 1,529 of record JBILOR010000070.1, on the reverse strand, counting down.
AACAATCGCTTGACGCTTGGTTGCGTGACGCGCAATCTTAACCGCGTTTTCAACAGCTTCGGCACCTGAGTTAACCAATACCGATTTTTTCTTATGGGCGCCCGGAGTAAGTGCATTTAATTTTGCACAAACATCGATATATCCCTGGTAAGGAGCAACCGTAAAACAAGTATGAGAAAAATCTTGAACTTGCTCGATCACGCGATCAACTACGCGTTGGGCACTGTTTCCAATGTTGTTTACGCCGATACCTGCAGCCATGTCAATGATCTGATTGCCATCTAGGTCAACCAGAATTGCGCCACCGGTTCGCGCTATTACTGCGGGGAATGCAATTCCCAATCCGCCCGAAACCTCTTCGCTACGTCGCTGAATCTCCGCCTTAGATTTTGGTCCAGGGATCTCTGTAACCAAGAGGCGTTGCTGAGGAACTGAAGTAAGTACGGTCATGAGTAAAGTCTAAGGCCATATTTCCGATCAGAGCGCCTTGAAGTTAGGCTTACAACTATGACCTACCTCAAAGCGCTGCGCGAAGATGCTCCGCTCTTAGATGCCTACCTGCGTTACTTCGAAGTAGCACGAACTCCGTTCACGATCCCAGGTCATAAACAGCGGGCCAGCAAACTCGATTTAGGTTTAGGCGCAGTAGTTGATGGCGATACACCTCTCTATGGTGGCTTAGATGAAATTAAGTTAACGAACCAAACCTTAAAAAGCGCTGAATCTCTCGCAGCTAAATTATGGGGTGGCGACTATGCGCGTTTTTCAACTGGTGGTTCAACTCATGTTAACCAAGCAGTCATCTTGGCGCTTGGAAAACCAGGTGACAAGATTGCAGTTGCTCGCACTGCGCATCGCTCAGTTTTAAGTGCTCTTGTTTTAGCAGGGCTCGAACCACTTTGGTTAGCTCCACAAATTGATGCAGCAACTGGTGTGCCAACCGGAATTCCGCTTTCTGAACTTGAACGGGTGCTCCCTCAAAAGCCTATTGCCCTATTGCTGACTGAACCGGGTTACCTAGGAACTATTTCGCAGTTACCTGAGTTAATTAGTAAAGCTCACGAACATAAAATCCCAGTTGTAATTGATGCGGCTTGGGGTGCTCACTTTGGTTTCCATAACAGTTTGCCTAAACATGTAATGCAACTTGGCGCAGATGCGTTAATTACTAGCACTCACAAAGCCCTGCCTGGGTTCAGCGCATCAGCACTCTTAGTTGCTCGTGGTGAATTCCTGAACTTGGATCGACTAGAGCAAAGTTTTGAAACTACCCACACAACTTCACCCGCTGGTGCACCGCTTGCATCCATTGATGGTTGCCGTGCACTTCTGCAACATCGCGGTGAGGATTTACTAGGTCAACTAATTGAAAACGTGACCAAGTTTAAAGCAGATATTTCAACTAAGTTCGACCGTCCTATCTTCTTATTCCCTAGTGATTTCGCTGTTGGTCGCTTTGATCCAGTAAAGATTGTCCTTCGAGCTAATCAACTAGGCACATCGGGCGTCGAAATTGAAAATGAGTTACT
>JBILOR010000069.1:0-5948 GCA_044374325.1 Candidatus Planktophila sp. | reverse complement strand
TTGGTTTACGAGATCATCCTGGCTTCCTCGGCCCGCTTCCCCTATCCCAACATCCAAAGTCGAGACCGTTCACCCCCATGGGTGTGGAAGCAATATTGCTTCGCTATTTAGTTGTCATATCAGGGGTCGAGTTATTCGCGGAAAAAATCCGCTAACAAAACGAACGCTGATGGCTTAAGTGTAAGGCAGGGATATGACAAGAATCTAATCCAGTGAAATCTACGCTTGAAAGTAAGCATTTATTGAATTTGTATAGAGGTGCTGGTTAAGTAACGTTCCAAAGTAAAGCAAAGTCCGGTAAAGCGTAGAAAATGTGCTTCATCTCCATTTTCGAAGCTTTGATCGTTGAGCGATTTTGGCAACAACAGTATTCAGACTAAATAGCATTTGCGACTAGTCGTCGTATTTGCTAGAACGACCAGCTTTTCCACTATTGCGACGTGAAATTTCACGTTCAATTTCGCGACCTGCTTGCTTTTCCATGAGTGAATCGCGCTTGTCATGTGCTTTCTTGCCTCGCGCAACAGCTAATTCGATCTTGGCTTTTCCATCTTTAAAATAAAGTGAAAGTGGAACCAGAGTTAATCCACCTGTTTTTACTTTTGCATGCAGGCGTTTGATCTCATCTTTATGCACAAGCATCTTTCGATTGCGGCGCGGCGCGTGATTTGTCCAAGTGCCTTCGGTGTATTCGGGAATATGCACGCCATGCAACCACAGTTCGCCGTCTTCGATCATGGCAAAGCCGTCAATTAATGAAGCACGCCCAGCGCGCAGAGATTTAACCTCGGTACCAGTTAGGACTAGTCCGCATTCGAAAACATCTTCGATTGAATAATCGTGGCGCGCTTTTTTATTCTGCGCAATTAACTTCTTGCCAACTTCCTTCACCACGATGCACCCACTGGTAAAAGTGATACGTCAGAGCTAGTTCTAATATTTACTAACTCTGTTTTACTCACCACGAGACACCGCCGATATTAGGCGTTAGACCTTGAGGTAGCGACGAAGTGTTACCAGAGATGCAATTGTGGAGACGCCAATACCAGTTAGCAATAACCAACCTGAAGCGATCCAGACTTCATTCCATCCGAAGAATTTCGTGAAAGTAAGTAGCGGTGCGACTTTGCTATCGATAACACTTTTCAGGCCAGCTAATAATCCTGTTGCTAGCCCCCAACCCAAAAAGGCAGAGAAGATTCCTTCGAGCAAGAATGGCAATTGAATTGACCAGGAAGATGCGCCAACAAGTTTCATGACGCCAGTTTCGCGGCGCCGGTTAAACGCTGCGATGCGCAAAGTGTTACTGATCAAGAGGGCGGCAGTTAATACTGAAGCCAGACCAACTAACAGGGCACCATTTCGGAGCACTGATAACAACTGGAAGAACTTTTCCAAAATCGAACGCTGATCCTGAACCACATCAACACCAGGACGGCCCGAAAACGCGCTAACTACAACTGCGAATTCAGTTGGATCCTTTAGTTTCACGCGGAAAGACTCAGGCAATTGATCTGCTGAAACATTTTGGGCAATTGCAGATTCTTTAAATCGCTCTTGGAAACGCGTAAATGCCTCTGATTGCGACTCGTAGTAAACGCTATCTACAACGCTTAGCTCTTCGAGGTCTTTCTGAATCTGTAAACGTTGATCAGTAGTTACTACGCCACCTGAACATGAGGGGGTTTCACTCAAAGGACCGCAGAGAAATACTGAAACTTCGATCTTGTCATACCAATAATCCTTCATGGCATTTACTTGGGCGTTAGAAAGAAGTCCGATTCCAAGTAGTGATAGCGAGATGGCAACTGTCACAACGACGGCAAATGTCATGGTCATATTTCGGCGTAGGCCGATGCCTACCTCGCTCATTAAAAACCTAGCGCGCATTGATCTGCCCCCTATCCCGTGTATCCGTAAACGCCGCGAACTTGATCGCGAATAACATGTCCGCCTTCGAGTTCAATAACTCGCTTACGCATCTGATCAACAATTCCAGAATCGTGTGTTGCCATCAAAACTGTGGTGCCTTCACGATTGATGCGATCAAGTAACTTCATGATGCCTACGCTGGTATTTGGGTCAAGGTTTCCAGTTGGTTCATCGGCAATCAAAATCAATGGGCGGCTGACATATGCTCGCGCGATTGCAACGCGTTGTTGCTCACCACCAGATATTTCATTTGGCTTGCGATCAGCTTTATCTTCTAGGCCAACAAGTTCTAGAACCTCTGGAACTTCGCGATTGATTTCTTTCTGCGAATAACCAAGAACGTGCAGAGTAAATGCCACGTTCTCGGCAATAGTTTTATTTGGCAGCAAACGGAAATCTTGGAAAACTGTTCCGACCTGGCGACGAAGTTCTGGCACTTTATGATTTGCCAGCGAATTTAAATCCTTGCCAGCGACATGAATTTTGCCAGTTGATGGGCGCTCTTCACGCAGGATCAAACGCAAGAAGGTTGATTTACCAGAACCAGACAAGCCGACTAAGAAAACAAATTCGCCCTTGGTGATTTCCAAGTCCACGTTTTCTAGCGCCGCTCGATCCATTCCTGGATAGGTCTTGCTGACCTTCTCTAAGCGAATCAATTTCAACTCCCTGCATTCGACGAACACTTCTCTTGAGCTGGCACACAATGAGCGCACGCCTGCCTTAACTGTCTTAGTTTAGGTAAAAGCAGCACAAATCGGGCTCTCTAACGCGCTTTTTGGCTGTGAAATCAGGCTGAAATGCGTTATTTAGATAATTTAACTGCTGCGACGCCAGCGAATTCCAGCTTCGATAAATTCATCGATTTCGCCATTTAATACTGCGCTGGTATTTCCGGTTTCATAATCAGTGCGCAAATCCTTAACCATTTGATACGGCGCCAATACATAGGAGCGCATCTGGTTGCCCCACGAGCCTGAATTATCGCCCTTTAGCGCATTGATTTTTGCTTGCTCTTCTTGGCGGCGGCGCTCAAGTAACTTAGATTGCAGAACTGCCATCGCAGTTGCTTTATTCTGAATTTGCGAACGTTCATTCTGACAAGAAACCACAATGCCGGTTGGAATATGCGTTAATCGAACTGCAGAGTCAGTCGTATTAACGCCTTGTCCACCAGGGCCAGATGAACGATAAACATCTACTCGAATTTCTTTTTCATCAATTTCAATCGCATCGCTTTGTTCAACTACTGGAACAATTTCCACTCCGGCAAATGAAGTGTGGCGACGTGACTGGCTATCAAATGGCGAAATACGAACGAGGCGATGTGTGCCTTGCTCTACTGACAAAGTGCCATACGCATACGGTGAAGAAACTCGAAACGTAGTTGACTTAATTCCAGCTTCTTCAGCATATGAAGTTTCAAGAACATCTACCTTTAGATTATGGCGCTCGCAATATCGCAAATACATACGCATCAACATTTCGGCCCAGTCGGCAGCTTCAACACCACCAGCTTCAGAGCGAATAGTTACCAACGCATCGCGCTCGTCATACTCACCATTTAGCAGTGTTTGAACTTCAAGTTCGCTAATGGCTTTCTTTACCGAATCCAATTCAGCCCCGGCATCAGCTAGTGCGCCTTCATCGTTTTCGGCATTAGCGAGTTCTAGCAAGATCGGCATATCCTCAACGCGACGACGTAGGCCTTCTAAGCGGGCAATTGTCGATTGAACGCGAGATAAACGACTAGTTACCTTCTGCGCATTTTCGGGATCATCCCAAAGATCGGGCACTCCTGCTGCAGCCTCTAGTTCAACTGCAGATGCGCGTAATTTAGGAAGGTCTAATACCTTCTCAATCGAAACCAGAGTTGCATCGATTGCAGCAATCTCTAGATCGTATTCACGTGCGGCCATAGAGGTGAGTCTAGTGGACGGCCAAACCCATTATTAACGCGGCTCAAACTGAATATTTAATCGATAGGCCCAAACGTTAAATGTTAAATCTTCGAAATTTTAACGTTCAAAAACTGATGGATAAGCTCTAAAGGTTGATGCCAAATATCGAGAGCACACGTTTCTTCACGCTAGTAGTTCCAGCTGATGCCGAAAGATCAACACTTTCAAAGGAGAAGAGTGAAAGTGATATCGGCAGCCAAGCTTTTGCAGATGCGGTTATCAAAACCTCTGTGCCATTGCATTGGAATTCACTAATGCGAACATCGCTTAACTCGCGGCGCAGTAGTTGCTTGCTAGAGCCACCAAACAGCCGGTCAGACCAATTAGATGAATTACTGGAGTTATCAGACCCATGATTAGAGTCACCGTAATTGTGGCTTGAAGTATTTGCGATATCAGCCAATGTTTCACTTGCTCGACTACTTGCAACTTTACAATCAATTGGAATTACCGGGTTCGCATCACTTACTAAAAACGAGAGAGCCGAATGCTTGCCTTGATAATAGGCATCTAAGTCCAGTGCATGAGCCGCACTCTGGGCTGCCGACTCGGTTGCTTGCACTAAGGAACGTTGAGCGACAATCACTGCTGAAATGTCAGTAAGTACAACACCAGATAGCAGCACAATTGCAAATAGACCAAAGACCAAAACCGAAATTGAACCGTCTTCGTTTTTAAGGCGCGCTCGAAACCAGGTTGGATTCATACGTGTGCGCAACCGGGTTGGATTAATACGTGTGCGCAACCGGGTTGGATTAATACGTGTGCGCAACCGGGTTGGATTAATACGTGTGCGCAACCAGATTGAATTAATAGGTCGGTTTAAACCCAAGGTGAGACTGTTTCCCGCGCAGTTGCAGTGCTTACACGCTTGCCATCTTGGCTGCGCAATGTAATTGTGATCTCGACTTTGTTGTCTGGAGTTATGCAAAGGATCCCCAAACAATCAACGGTGAAATTTAAATCCTTGATTCTTTCTTCTTTTAGCCCCAGCTCGCGAGCGCCTATTTTCATAGTGTTTCTTGCGTTTAACGTTGCGCTCAAATCATTGGTACTAAGGATGTAGGCCCGCACGGATTCGCGAGCCAAAGTGCGCACTAAGAACTCGTCGTTACTAAGTGCCGCAAACTGCGAAAGGAAAATAATGACCGGGATAAACAGCGGAAGTGCCAAAGCTACAAATTCGACAACCGCGCTTCCGCTTTCATTTCTTAGTTTCCGTAGCAATTGTGCCGGTTGACTACCCTTCTTTAACATCCACGCTAAACACACAAAATGACTTTGAATTTGTGCTCTTTTACTGGACTTGAACATCGCTAACCCTGATCTTCGAGTATTGAGAATCCATGCACTTTTACTGCGTGATCCTGGCTCCCCAGGTGTGGAACAAGATTGGGCAAAACCCGATTACGCGTAGTTACAACGGCTCTCAACTTATTAAAAGCATCAGGTGAATTAAGGTCAATCACCGCATCGCTTTGCTCAAAGCGACTCGTAATTGAATTGTGTGTCGCCGAGCTTTGGGCATAGCTGGCTTCGATGTTTCGGCTACTAATCGTGAGAACTAATTGAAACGAAATCAAAAATAGCGTCATCAACGGGATAACAACTAGAGCGCTTTCAACGCTTCCCCGATCACTGCGAAGTGTTTTCGCGAAGTCAGTTAGATTCTGCTTGTGTAGAGGCTTCGTAAAGTCTGATAGATCCCGCTTGTGCAGAGATTTAGCAAAATTAGCTAGATCGCGTTTGCGTCGAGTTCGCAGTAAATGACGTCTACGTCTCTCCAAGAAATGATGACGCCAAGCACTTCGCAGCCAACGTTTTCCACGAGGCCTAGGTGGCAACCCCGAAAGAAGCGATATAACCACTATCGAATACCGTTCATAGCATCGAGCGAATTCTTCAAGATACTTGTTAAGCGTGGAGCTGCGATTGTCCAGATTGCGGTAACCAGCCCTGTTGTCATTAACACCACCAAAACCCAGCCCGGCACATCTCCACGCTCATCTTTAGCTTTTGCAGCAAGATCAAAGTCGCGCAAACGATTGATTCGGC
>JBILOR010000068.1:0-6012 GCA_044374325.1 Candidatus Planktophila sp. | reverse complement strand
AGTGCCAGATTCTGTAACCAATGCGATGGTTAAAGATCGCTTAACTCATGATGATGTTGCTAATGGGTTTTTACTCGATGGCTTTCCGCGCAATGTTGTGCAAGCTGAAGTTTTGCGCGCGATTCTGTCAGAACAGAAGAGCCCACTTGATGCTGTTCTTGAATTAAGCATTGCGGATTCAGAAATTATTGAGCGACTTTCTAGCCGTTTAACTTGTCGTGGTTGTGGCGCACCATCTCCAGCAACTGCGCAAGCATGCGCTGCTTGCGGGGGAGAGCTTTACCAACGCGAAGATGACAAGGCTGAAGTTATTGCTCGTCGCCTTGAGGTTTATAACGAGCAAACAGCGCCAATCATTGCTTTCTATCGCGGCGAGGGCCTATTGATCACAATTAGCGCAACCGGCGCTGTTTCTGAAATTACTGAGCGCGCCACCACCGCACTAAGCCGCATTAGCTAAATAATTTACTCGTGGATATCCAACTAAAATCACTTGACGAATTAAAGGTCATGCGTCGTGCCGGTTTATTAGTCGGTGAGACTCTGGCGCTTCTTAAAGATTCGATCAAAGTTGGAATGCGCACTGATGCGTTAGATGCAATTGCTGCAGCAAACATTAAGCGCGGTGGTGGAACTTCAAACTTCAAGGGTTATCACGGTTATCCAGCCACAATTTGTATCTCAATTAATGATGAGATCGTTCACGGAATTCCAGGCGATCGCGTTATTGAAGATGGCGATGTAGTTTCAATTGACTGCGGTGCAATCATTGATGGCTGGCATGGCGATGCTGCGTTCTCTGTAGGTGTGGGCAACGTAGACCCAGCCGATCAGAAAATGATGGATGTCTGCGAAGAATCAATGTGGCGCGGAATCGCAGCGGGTGCACTTGGTGCAAAGTTATCCGATATCGGTCATGCTATTGAAAGTTATACCGACGCCCAAGGCAAGTATGGAATTTTGCAAGAATACGGCGGTCATGGAATTGGCACCGAGATGCATCAAGCACCCCATGTCTTAAATTTTGGTAAACCCGGCTTTGGTCCTGAGATTGTCATTGGCATGGCGCTAGCAATTGAGCCAATGATTACGCGCGGCACCCACAAGACCAAAGTGCTAAAGGATAATTGGACTGTGGTTTCAAACGACAAATCTCGGGGTTCGCACTTTGAAAACAGCTACTGCATCGCACCTGACGGCAAGCCATTTGTATTGACCGCACTCGATGGCGGACGTGAAAAACTAGGTGCTCTAGGGATCGAGATTTCCTCGCTTTTATAGGTTTTTGGCCGATTCAGGCTCATTTACAGTCAAAATCGTTACCTCTTCGTTACCGCTTTCACTGTTTTTCCACGCTGCGGAAAGTTAAGTTATGCCAAATCTCCATCCTCGGAGCTGAATAAGAATAGAGAGAATTATTCAATGTTGAAGAAAATAACACGCGTAGGCGTAGTCGTAACGACTGTTGCGCTTATCGCATCAGGTGCCGTTACTGCTCAAGCAGCAGTTACTGGAGCTGCAAATGCTAAGACTGGTGCAGATTGTGCACGCTCTGGCTCAGTTGCAAAAGGTAAAGGCGTAAACGGTAGTGATTTAACTTGCCTAAGCGTTCCAACTGGAACTATGAAGGGCCAACTTAAGTGGTGGTATGCAGATCTAAAGCCACTAAAGAATATTGATTGGGTGGTTCCTGCTAATCCAGGCGGATATTCAACTACTTCAAATGCAATTAGCGATTCACTAAAGACCGAAGGCTTGCTATCAGAGTATTCCTCAGTATTTAAGCCAGGTGCTGGCGGCGCAACTGGTCTTGGTTTCTTCCAAGAAATTAAGAACAAGCCAGAGGCCGCACTTATTACTGGTATCGCAATGGCCGGTGGCATCGCACTTAACAAGTCAAAGTTAAACATTCTTGACTCAAAGCCAGTGGCTAAGATGATGCGCGAATACGACGCAATCGTTGTTCCAGCAAATTCAAAGTACAAGAATCTAAAGCAACTGGTTGAAGATATCCGCAAGCGCGGAAAATCAATCGCAATTTCTGGCGGTAACTCAGGCGGAGTAGATCACCAAGTTATTGGAACTTTGCTTAAGACAGCTGGAATTCCAGTTAAGGAAAACCTTAACTACGTAGTTCACTCAGGTGGACCAGAAGTTATCGTTTCTCTTCTAAGTGGAGCGACCCAAGTTGGCGTTTCAGGTTCAACTGAATTTAAATCGATGGTTGATTCTGGAAAACTTCGCGTGCTTGGTGTTTCATCAAAGAAGAAGCTTGCTGGTTACCCAGGACTAACTTTTGTTGCTCAGGGTTACAACATGGTTTACGGAAACTGGCGTGGAGTTATGGCGCCAGCTGATCTGACAGCTGCTGAATACTTGAACTTCTGTAAGGTGCTAGATGCGCTTAAGGGCACACCTACCTGGTCAAAGGTTCTAGTTGCAAACAACTGGGATAACGATTTTGCTGGTGGAGACGCATTCAAGTCTTTCCTAACAGCTGAGTTGCCTGCAGTTGCAGATGTAATTAAGGACCTTGGTCTTTAATTGAACAAAGTTACTCAAGCAGGTAAGGGGGAGCTCGCATTTGCGGGCTTCCTCTTACTGTTGGGCCTAGTCACTATTTGGGACACTTCTAGAATGCTGGTTCCATCAGGGACATCAGTAATCAGCCCCAAATCTTTTTCATATGTGATTGGTTCATTCTTAGCAATTACCTCAATCCTGCTAATTTCCGAAATTCTAAGAGGCAATTCAGGAGTTCCTGAGGGAACCGAAGCAGGCGATCCGTTTCAAAAAGCTGACTTTAAAACTATGGCTCAAGTTGTTGCCGCTATCTGCGCTAATGTAATTTTGTTAGATTTACTTGGTTTTATTGTCGCGGCAACGGTTTCATTCTGGGGTGTGGCATACGCTTTTGGAGCTCGCAAATATTTGAAAGACCTACTGATCGCCATCATATTTTCAATAATTGTTTATTTTGGTTTCACTCAGGGATTAAATATTAATTTACCGGCTGGAATTTTCGCCGACCTCACCGGAAAGTAGAAAAAGTTCATGAGTAGTTTCAATCTTTTGATTGAGGGATTTGCTACCGCCCTCACACTAACTAATTTGATGTATGGGCTACTCGGAACTTTTCTCGGAACTTTGGTTGGTGTATTACCCGGCATCGGGCCTGCTTTAGCAATTGCACTATTACTGCCAGTTACGGCGTCAATTGAACCAACTTCGGCAATTATTATGTTTGCATCAATCTATTACGGTGCGATGTATGGCGGCTCAACAACTTCGATCCTGTTAAATACTCCAGGTGAAAGCGGTTCAGTAATCACCGCCCTTGAAGGCAATAAAATGGCCCGATCTGGGCGAGCTGGTGCCGCCCTTGCAACTGCGGCAATTGGCTCTTTCGTTGCCGGCACAATTGCCACTCTACTTCTAGCTTTTGGCGCTCCTGCGCTAGCAAACTTAGCGCTAACCATTAAGCCAGCTGGCTATCTAGCCCTGATGGTCCTGGCATTTACAACTGTAGGTACGCTGCTTGGCTCATCAATTGTGCGCGGTTTGATTTCACTTGCCGTTGGTTTAACGCTTGGTTTAGTTGGCGCCGATTTGCAATCAGGTGCGGTGCGACTGACTTTTGGTAATTTGAATGCAATTGATGGCATCGAAACCGTAACCGTTATTGTGGCTATCTTTGCCTTAGGTGAAGCTATTTATTTTGCTAGTCGCTTTAAGAATCAGAATTGGTCAGTTCTGCAAATCAAGGATCGTGCTTGGATGTCTAAAACAGACTGGAAGCGATCATGGCGACCATGGCTGCGTGGAACCGCAATAGGTTTCCCACTCGGAGTTATTCCGGCCGGCGGTTCCGAAGTGCCAACCTTCTTAAGCTATGGTGTTGAGAAGAAACTTTCCAAGCGCAAAGAGGAATTTGGTAAAGGCGCAATTGAGGGTGTTGCTGGGCCAGAGGCAGCTAACAACGCAAATGCAGCTGGTGCGCTAGTTCCGCTGCTAGCTCTTGGATTGCCAACTTCAGCAACTGCCGCAGTTGTGCTGGTAGCTTTTCAATCATTCCAAATCCAGCCTGGCCCGATGCTCTTTGAAACTAACCCAGCAATTGTCTGGGGTTTGATTGCATCATTGTTTATTGGAAACACTTTGCTTTTGGTTATGAATCTACCGTTCATCCGAGTTTGGATTCTTTTGCTTAAGATTCCGCGCCCATATCTTTACGGAGGCATTGTCACTTTGGCTCTATTAGGCGCTTATGCGTTGAATAGCTCAACATTTGACTTACAAATTGCACTAGCGATAGCCGTTTTGGGGTATTTATTCCGCAGATTCGGCGTTCCTCTCACACCACTGATTATCGGCTTGATCATGGGGCCGTTGGCTGAAGTGCAATTTAAGCGTTCATTACAGATTAGTAATGGTGACTATGGAATTTTGATTGAGGGATTCCTGCCCAAAGCCCTATATAGCTTGATGATTCTGATGGTTTTTCTGCCGATTATTTACAAGGCAGTCAATAAGCGGAAACAAAAAGAATTAGCCAGTTAGTAATTTAAGAATGCTAAATTCGATTCGCATGCCAAAGTGGATCGCGATCCTGCTAATCAGTTCGTCATCGACGCTGGCTAGCGTTTCCATGATTCGCCCAATGATTACTTATCGGGCACTTGAAATAGGGGCAACTCCCGCGCAGGTTGGCGTGCTTGGAGCTGTTTATGCACTCTTTCCAATTGTGTTAGCACTTTTCTTGGGTAAGAACGTAGGTCGCTTTGGAGAAGCCAAGTACATCGTCTTCGGTGCATCAACCATGTTTTTACTGGCGCTTGGTTTCGCATTAATTAATTCTTTCTTCCTGCTATTGGTTGCTACAGCTGCGATTGGAATTTCACATCTAATTGGTGTGATCGGTGGTCAGACCATGATTTCAACTCGCAGCCCCAATGAAAAGTTAGATGGTTTCTTTGGCTATTACGCATTCGGTGCATCAGTCGGTCAGATGGTTGGACCACTTGTTGGCGGCATCGTTGCTGGCTCAGATGGTGTTTTGCCTAAATCGACATCAATGGGATTCTTAGCAGCTGCTGGTTTTGCGCTAATCGCGCTGCTGCCAACTTTTTACTGGCGTAATCAGAAAATTGCAGTTCAGCAAAGCGTTAACGAATCTGGGACATTCTCGGCTGCGGTTTCGATGCTTAAACAACCAGGCATGGGTAAAGCAATTTATATTTCACTAGCTATCTCATCTGCAGTCGATGTCTTAATTGTTTTCTTGCCACTGTTTGGAACTGAGAATAACTTCTCGCCATTTTCAGTAGGTGCTATTTTGGCGATTCGCGCTGGCACCTCAATGTTCTCGCGCATCTTCTTAGGTGCGATTGCCCAAAAATTAGGTTCGCATTTCTTAATGCTGGTAAGCATCATCGCCTCTACGATCTTTTGTGCTGCGATGTTCTTTGCCCGTAGCCCCATTTCGCTGGGTATTGCAGTGGCGATAGCCGGACTAGCCCTTGGCGTTGGCCAGCCTTTGACCATGTCCCTAGTTTCCAGACTTGCCCAACCAGAGGATCGTGCTTTGGCCATTTCGGCCCGATTGACCGCAAATCGAGTGGGTCAGTTCGTAGTTCCGGCCTCAGCCGGCGCTATTGCTGGGGCAGCAGGGGCTGGATCAGTATTTTTGGGGCTAGCGGCGCTGCTGGCCAGCTCAATATTCACAGCCCTGTGAGTCAATCCAGGCAATTTGCCCGATTTCCCTTATTCTCCCGCTCGCTTTAGACTAACCCTTCGCGTCACTTGCGAATCTTGGGGATTTAGGACTTTTTAAGTTTTAAATAATTTCCAGAATTAATAAGTGGCTGCTCCATGCTCATCGACACCGATGAGTTGAATCAGAGAAGAAGGTAACGCTTGGCTAGTAAAGATGGTGCGATCGAAATCGAAGGCACCGTAGCTGAAGCGCTTCCTAACGCGATGTTTCGTGTGGAGCTAACTAATGGGCACAAG
>JBILOR010000067.1:0-6026 GCA_044374325.1 Candidatus Planktophila sp. | reverse complement strand
CCTAACTTGCGATAAGGCTCGGTATCAACAATGCCATTTGCGCGAAGCGCAGCAGCAACTGCCATTGCATCGATTGATTCATCAAAGTTAATGGTTGCAACAACCTTTGAACGCATTGCTGGATCTGTTACAAAAGGAGTTGTGTAAGAAGTTTTCTCGGCCCAATCATAAATGTGTGCGGCTGATTCAGCGCTACGACCAGCAGCGAAACTTAAGCCACCGTTATCGTTCATCCAATTAACTTGATCAGCCAGCATCATCAAGGTAACTAGCGCTGGAGTGTTGTAAGTCTGATCTAAACGTGAATTTTCAATTGCGATTCCGAGGTCAAAGAAAGCTGGGACCCAACGTCCGCTTGCTTTAATTTTCTCAGCTCGCGCAATCGCAGCGGGACTCATTAGCGCAATCCAGAGGCCACCATCGGATGCAAAAGATTTCTGAGGTGCGAAGTAATAGGTATCAAATTCTTTAGCATCAACAGTTAACCCACCTGCCGCACTTGTTGCATCGACGAGAACTAGCGCGCCATCGGTACCTGTAGGGCGAATGATTGGCATCGAAACACCAGTACTAGTTTCATTGTGTGTTTGCGCGTAAACATCGATACCAGCTTCAGCGACATTCGCTGGGTGCGAGCCTGGCTCAGCTTTAATAACTGTTGGTTCGCCCAGGAATGGCGCCTCTTTAGCAGCAGCAGCAAACTTAGATGAGAATTCACCGAAAACTAAGTGTTGTGAACGTTCTTCAATTAATCCGAAGGTAGCAATATCCCAAAACGCTGTTGAGCCACCGTTACCAAGAACAACTTCATAACCTTCAGGAAGTGCAAACAGCGAAGAGAGACCTTCGCGCACATTTTTAACTACGTTCTTGACTGGCTTCTGTCGGTGCGATGTTCCCAAAATTTTCGTGCCACTTGCAACGAGTGCATCTAACGCGGCTGGACGAATTTTTGAAGGACCGCAACCAAAACGACCATCAACTGGCTTAATATCTGCAGGTATTTTAATTTCGCTCACCCGCATAGCCTAAGGGTAGTAACGGTTTAACGCCCAATTATTTGTTGTGGCATCTAACTCATAACGTAATCGATCATGCAATCTCGAATAGCGGCCTTGCCAAAATTCAATGTTCTTAGGCATGACGCGATAGCCACCCCAATTCGTCGGCAGTGGAACTTCTGTGCCTTCAGGCCATTTTTCCGCAGCACCTTGCCAGCGTTGTTCCAATTCTGCGCGCGAAGCTAACGGCGCAGATTGGTGGCTGGCCCATGCGCCAATTTGGCTGTTCCATGGTCGAGTTGCAAAGTATTCAGTCGACTCAGTTTGCGAAATTTTTTCCGCGATTCCACTAATTGAAACTTGCCGTTCCATTTGAAACCAAGGAAAGAGCAAAGTCACTTGCGGATTAACTTCCATGGCATGACTTTTGCGTGATGAATAGTTGGTGAAAAAAGTAAACCCACCCTGAGATACATCTTTTAACAAAACTGTGCGGGTTGAAATATCACCATCGCTACCAAGCGTTGAAAGAACCATCGCATTGGCTTCGACAATAACTGGATTGGCGCGAGCTTCAGTTAGCCAGGTCATGAAAGCTTCAAATGGGTCAGCCGGCAATGTCTCTAATCCGGCCTCGCCATATGAACGGCGCATGGCTGAGATTTCGGCCCGAGTTAATGAATTATCCATACCTGTATCTAACGTCACTTTCGCCAAGTAAGCATCTTTAGCCCTCTTGGTAGAAAGCACCCCCGCCTAAGGGGCAGAATTACCCCATAAGAGTGGTTCATAAAGTGAGCCCAGTTCCGAGGGAGTCCCAAATGTCTGATGATTTCAAGCCAGGTCTTGAAGGTGTAATCGCATTCGAATCAGAGATTGCTGAACCCGATAAAGAAGGTAGCGCGCTTCGTTACCGCGGTGTTGATATTGATGACCTAGTTGGTCGCGTAACTTTCGGAAATGTTTGGGGCCTTTTGGTTGATGATCTATTCAACCCAGGTTTACCAAATGCAGAACCATTCCCACTACCAGTCCACTCAGGTGATGTGCGCGTAGATGTGCAATCTGCAATTGCAATGTTGGCACCAGCTTGGGGATTCAAGCCACTTCTAGATATCTCTGATGAAGAAGCTCGCAGCAACTTAGCGCGTACATCAGTGATGGTGCTTTCTTACTTGGCACAAGCTGCTCGCGGAATTGTTGCTCCAGCAGTTCCAGAATCTGAAATTGATAAGGCACACACTGTTGTTGAGCGAATGATGATTCGTTGGCGTGGAGAGCCAGACCCACTTCACGTTCGCGCAATTGATGCTTACTTTGTTTCAGCTGCAGAACACGGAATGAATGCTTCAACCTTTACCTCTCGCGTTATTGCTTCAACTGGTGCAGATGTATGCGCGGCAATTTCTGGCGCAATCGGCGCAATGTCTGGCCCACTTCACGGTGGCGCACCAGCACGTGTTCTAACAATGATTGAAGATGTTGAAAAAGAAGGTAACGCTGAAACTTACGTAAAGGGTTTGCTTGATCGCAAAGAGCGTTTGATGGGATTCGGTCACCGGGTATATCGTGCTGAAGATCCACGTGCGCGCACATTGCGTCGCACCGCAAAAGAACTTAACGCTCCTCGCTACGAAGTTGCTGAAGCGCTTGAGAAGGCAGCACTGAAAGAGCTTCGTGAGCGTCAACCAGACCGCGTTCTAGAAACTAACGTGGAATTCTGGGCAGCAATTATTCTCGACTTTGCTGAAGTTCCAGCGCCACTATTTACCTCAATGTTTACCGCTGCACGCACTGCAGGTTGGTCGGCACATATCCTTGAGCAGAAGCGCACAGGTCGCTTGATTCGTCCTTCAGCTCGCTACGTTGGTAAGCCTGCTCGTCGCCCAGAAGATGTTGCTGGCTGGGATCACACCGTCGGATTAATTCACAACTAATTAATTAGCCGAGATAATTAATTGTGAAAATTGCCTTTGCTGGCGACAGCATTACTGCGGCAGGAAACTGGGCTGAGGCAATTGATTTTGCTGATGTAAAGAACTTTGCTGTTTCCGGCGACTCCACCGATGCATTACTTGAAATGATTCCAAGAATTGTCGAATTCCAACCGGACATTGTTTCGGTTTTAATTGGCACCAACGACTTTGGAAATACCTTGCTAAACAGAGAAGGTGCTGACGTAGGTGCACGAATTTTAGTAATTATTGATGAGCTGAAATCATCTTTACCAAATGCCAAAATTCTTCTCCACTCGATTTTACCTAGAGGCATCGAGGATTCGGGCGTTGATCTACGCAATCGAGTGACTGAAGCCAACGAGTACTTAAAATTAAATAAACCAAGTGATATCGAATTTTTAGATTTGTGGGCACATTTTGTCGCAGCAGATGGCCTATCCCTTGCTGATCAATTTGTTTTGTCCGATGAGCCAGTTTTGAAGTTACATATTAATGAAAATGGTTACAGAGAATGGATAACTGTTTTGTTACCAAAACTGCAACGCATGGTAAACGCCAAATAAATCAGCCAATTCTGTTAGCCTTTGCAGATTATGTCTGATTATAAATTTATCGCCGGTGACAAAAAATGGTGGCGACAAGCTGTCGTTTATCAGATCTACCCACGCAGCTTCGCTGACTTAAATGGCGACGGCATTGGTGATTTAGCTGGCATGATCGATCGGGTTCCTTATCTAAAATCATTAAGTATTGATGCAGTTTGGCTGAGCCCGTTTTATCCTTCTGAGTTAGCTGACGGTGGTTATGACGTTGCTGACTATCGCAACGTAGACCCACGCATTGGCACACTTGAAGAGTTCGATAAGTTAATTGAAGAGCTTCATAAAGTTGAAATTAGAGTTTTTGTAGATATTGTTCCGAACCATTCATCTGATCAGCACGAGTGGTTTCAGGCTGCGCTAAAAGCTGGCCGTGGTTCGCCAGAACGCGATCGATATATCTTCCATGATGGTCTCGGCGAAAATGGCGATATTCGTCCATCAGAATTAGTTAGCCACTTCGGCCCAACTGGTTGGACTCGAGTTACTGAACCAGATGGCACACCAGGTCAGTGGTATTTGCATCTATTTGCACCTGAACAACCTGATTTCAATTGGGATAACCAAGAAGTGCGTGACGACTTTATTAAAACGCTGCGCTTCTGGTCAGATCGCGGTGTCGATGGGTTCCGTATCGATGTTGCTCACGCGCTAACAAAAGATTTCTCCGATGGTTTACCTGCACGCAGCACCATGGATATTGATCCGAAAAAGCCCGACGGCAGTGATCCGCTTTTTGATCGCGATGAAGTACACGAGATCTACCGTGAGTGGCGCAAAGTATTTAACGAGTACAACCCACCACGAGTTGCAGTGGCAGAAGCAAGTGCACCGGCACACCGGCTAGGTGCATATGCCAGCGAAGAAACACTAGGACAAGCGTTTAACTTTGATTTGCTTCATGCAGATTGGGATACCAAACGCTTTAAACACCTAATTAGCAACAGCATGAAGCGCGCTGAAAAATCTGGCTCTTCAAATACTTGGGTGCTTTCGAATCACGACGTAGTGCGTCACCCAACTCGTTATGGCCTGCCTGATAAAACTGATTTAGTTAAGTGGTACATCTCTGAAGGTAAGTCAGCACCTCTTGATGCTAAGCAAGGCATTGACCGTGCTCGTGCATCAACTATGTTAATTCTCGCTCTTCCGGGCTCTACCTATCTTTATCAAGGCGAAGAACTTGGATTATTCGAAGTTGCCGATACTCCTCGCGAGGCAATGCAAGATCCACAATGGTTTAGAAATCCAGGTAAAGCTCGTAGCCGCGATGGTTGCCGAATTCCATTGCCGTGGACTACCGAAGGGTCTTCATTTGGCTTTGGCTCTGGTGGTTCTCACTTACCAATGCCGGCTGATTTTGGAAAACATTCAGTTGCCGCAAACGAGGCTGATCCAAACTCAGTGTTAAATCTTTACCGCGCCGCAATTGCAATGCGTAAAGGTTTGCAGTGTGCTGAAGAAATCAACTTTATCTTTAATTGGAATCGCAGCGTGCTTCACTTTGCGCGACCAAATGGTTGGCAATCATTTACTAACTTTGGTAAGTCGACAGTAAAACTACCTAAAGGCAAAGTTTTGCTCAGCAGTCAGCCATTAATTGGTAGCCAAGTACCTGGTGAAACAACAGTCTGGTTACAGGCTTAACCCTTAACTGCGCCACCTGTTAGACCGTTAGTGATGTACTTCTGTAGCGAGACAAAGAGAATCACGATAGGTGTTGAAGCCATTACCGCACCTGCTGCAAACATGGCCCAGTTCTTAGTCCAAGGATCCGCTAGCAGTAATTGCAATCCAACTGCCACGGTGTACTGCTCATTCGTATTAAAAACAATTGAGGCAAGTACATAATCACCAAAAGTACCGATGAATGAAAGTAGCGCCATAACCGCGAGCACTGGTGCAACTAAACGCAGAATAATCTTGTAGAAGATCTGAGTGTGAGTGGCGCCGTCGATTTTAGCTGCTTCATCGAGTTCTTTTGGAATCGTATTAAAGAAGCCATACATTAAATAGGTACCGCCACCAAGTGCGCCACCAAGATAAATCAAAATCAAACCGGCTTTAGTTCCAAGGCCGATTGCTGGAACATAGTCGGTTAACTTGCTTAAGATTCCGTAAACAGCAACCAAGCCAAGAATTGATGGAAACATTTGAATCAAAATAAGGGATCCCAAACCAGCGCGACGACCACTGAAACGCAAACGAGAGAAGGCAAATGCAGCTAGCGCACTAATAAATACGCTAATCACTGCAGTTGCGCCAGCGAGTATCAGCGTGTTTTTCATCCAAATTACAAATGGATAATCTGAAGATTGCAAAAGGTCAGTGTAATTTCCTAAATAGAACTGGCGGAATAAAGTGTAGTTCTCAATATTTCCCGCCTTAGTAAGCGAGGTAGAGAGAATATAAAGTAATGGGAAAGTAGAAAAAGCTATAAAAAATAGACCAACTAAGTGTTTCCAACC
>JBILOR010000066.1:0-6187 GCA_044374325.1 Candidatus Planktophila sp. | reverse complement strand
AGACATGGCGGCACCCTTTCTAAATTCTTTAAAGCGAAGCTAATTCTCGAGTGGTCGTATCTTATCTGCCCGATTAGGCTCTACCCATGGTTAATTTGACGCGGATCTACACAAAAACTGGCGATGATGGAACTACTTCACTCGGCGATATGAGCCGTACCTCGAAGAATGATCCGCGACTTGAGGCATATGCCACGGTAGATGAAGCTAACTCGGCAATCGGTGTTGCTCTTTGTGCTGAATCATTGCCAGCTGAATTAAAGCCGCTATTGATTCGTATTCAAAACGATCTTTTCGATGTGGGCGCAGATCTATGTACCCCAGTTGTTGATGAACCAAAGATTGAACCGCTGCGAGTTTTGGAATCACAGATTACATTTTTGGAAGAACAGATCGACGCTTTCAATGAGCAACTAGAACCTCTTCGTTCGTTTGTGTTGCCTTCTGGAACTTTGGCTGCTGCAAATTTGCATGTGGCGCGAACTGTTGCTCGTCGCGCTGAGCGTTGCACTTGGGCTGCCATTCATGCTTTCGGCGGCGGCGTTAATCCGCTAGCGGCAAAGTATTTAAATCGGCTATCAGACTTGCTCTTCGTGCTTGCTCGCATTTCAAATAAAGAGCAGGGCGATGAACTTTGGGTGCCCGGAGCTAATCGCTAATTTTCAATTGGCGTGTAGACGTTAGTTTTCAACTTCTCAGTTGCGGGCGCATGGTGGCAAATCACGTTTATGTTGGAAATTTTATTTCCCCGCTCAATATCTTCTGAGCTAATTAAAAGTATTGTTTTATAGACCTTTTTTGCGGTTCCGGTAGTTGTTGTTCGAATTGTGCCATGAGTAGTAATCGTTCTATCTGCCAAATGCTTTGGACCCAGTACTTTTGATCTAACTTCCCACCATTCACAACCATTTGTTGAAGCCACGGTTATCGCTCCACAGGAGTATTTCTGACAGATCAGAACGCCATCAACTTTTTGCGCTAACTGCTCAGTGAGGACTTTACTGTTTGAAGCAATGCCAACTAACTCTTTAACGGTTGGTACTTTTGCATAAATCTCACCTTTGACTGTAAAGCCAACCGGTGGCCACTTTGGCGAAGGCGAGGGTTTAACTTTTGAAGCCGCACTTGCTCCGTTTGCTCCTAGTGAAATCACCGCTAGCAGTATTAGCAGTATCGGCAATATCAGTGCCAGTGTTAGACCAAGGCGCTTCACTTGTTCTCCCAGCGGAAAGTTTTGACTGCTAAGAAGAGGCCGGCAATCAGCCAAATTAAAAGAATTATCGCAGTGCGACCACCTTCCCAACTCTGGGCAACTTCTTGAGCTGCAAAAGAATCGGGCAAGAAGACGCTACGCATGCCTTGGGTTAGCCATTTGAGCGGGAAGATTGCAGCAACTTGCTGCATCCAGCCAGGTAGTTGGGTGAAGACAAAGAAAACACCGCTGAAGAATTGCAAAATAATTACTACTGGCGAAACTATCGCCGCGGCACCACGTCCATTTTTTGGCACTGACGAGAATGCCACACCGAGTGCCGTTGAACTGGCGGTGCCAAGCACCAGCAACCAAGTAAACGTTAACCATTTGCTTGGTTCGGTTGGCATATTCAAACCAAAGAAAGCCGCTCCAATAATTAATAAAATCAGTACTTGAACTGCCATGCTTACAAAGACTGAGATTGCCTTACCAATAAAGTAGCTAGTAATCGGTAACGGTGTGCCTCGAAGTCTTTTGATGGCACCCATGTCTCGCTCAAGTGGAATATTGATAGCGATATTTTGAAAGCCAGTATTAACTAAACCTGATGCGATCATTCCCGCTACAAAATACTGGCTAAAGGTCACGCCTGTCGCTGAATCAAGGGAATCTTTAAATACGCTGCCAAAGATCGCCAATAAAATTACTGGGAAAAATATAGTGAAAACTACAGCTTCTTTCTGGCGAGAGAATTGAATGATTTCCATCTGGCCACGGAGCAAGCCAAGTTTTAAGGTGCCCGGAACTTTATTCATGTTGGCCACCAATCATCTTTAAGTAAATGTCTTCAAGCGATGGGCGAGTAATCGTTAACTCGGGAATTTCGCCGCCAAATTGCGCAGCCAACTTTGCGACAACAGCCGTTGGGTTATCGCTCTCCTTAGTTTCAATTCCGGTTTGGCCCATCCAGGAAACTGTGGCTCTGGCAGTACTACGACCACCAAGGAGAGCGGGGGTAGAGACTTCAATGATTTTGCCGGCGGTAATTACGGCAACGCGATCGGCTAATTCTTCGGCTTCATCAAGGTAGTGAGTAGTTAATAAAATTGTGGTGCCACCAGCTTTTAGGTCACGAATCAGCGACCAAAAAGCGCGTCGTGCTTCGGGGTCAAAGCCAGTGGTAGGTTCATCTAGAAATAAAAGTTCGGGGCTGCCAATAATTCCAAGTGCTACATCAAGGCGGCGCCGTTGCCCTCCTGATAGTTCAAGAACTAATGAATCACGTTTTGCGCTAAGCCCAACTGCCTCAATTACTTGATCAACATCGCGCGGGTTGGCGTAGAAATTACTGAAATGTTTAACAATTTCGCGCACCTTAAATGAGCCAGCATCAGAGGCGGTCTGCAGAACAATGCCGATGCGATTACGCCAAGCGCGGCCAGCATCACCCTTAGTGGCTGGGTCAAACCCCAGCACGCTAACCAAGCCACTATCTGCTGATCGAAAGCCCGCCAGAATTTCAACGGTCGTGGTCTTGCCAGCGCCATTTGGGCCCAGCAGAGCAAAGATCTCACCTGCCTCGATCGTTAAATCGATGCCAGCAACGGCGGTGAAGTCGCCATATGACTTAACGAGGCCCTTAACTTCAATCACCTTCATGGCTCCAGCCTGTCACAAGAAGGTGAAAAATGCGAGAAAATGAACCATGAGCCCGCGCCGCAACTATCCCAAAGGGAAAAGACCTCAAGATTCTGAGCGCGAAATTAATACTTCCAATGAAAGTATTGAAGAACACAGCGATGGAACTTATCGGGTTAGAAAATTAACGGGTTCTTCTTCAAATAAACCTTATCGTTGCCCAGGTTGCGATCAGATTATTCCGATGGCAACTCCGCACATTGTTGCTTGGCTTGAATATGACGAAGAATCACGTCGTCATTGGCACACACCATGCTGGGCTAAGAAAAATAATCGCGGCCCACGCACTGAACGCACTAGAAATGCGCCGCGCTTTTAAGCTTTATAACTAGCCCAAGCGGCCTTTAAGAAGTTTGATCGCGCGCACCATTAACTTATCGCCGAAGTAAGTGCGATTAAAACTCGTGAATTTAATTGGAAGCTGGAATCGTGCACGAACCACGGTGCGTGGATAAGTAAATTCTAGAATTCCTTCGGGGCCATGAATGCGGCCAGAGCCACTATCTTTCACGCCGCCAAATGGCACTGATGGAATTGCGGCAAATGAAATAGTTGAGTTAATCGCAACCATTCCGCAATGCAATTGTGAAGCAATCTTTTTACCTTGGCGCTTTGACCAAACTGATGCACCAAGCCCATATTTACTGGCATTGGCCAAACGAATTGCATGATCGATTGAGTGAAAACGATTAATAATAATTACAGGGCCAAAGGTCTCTTCAGTCATGGCAATTGCATCTTCAGGCACATCAACCAAAACAACGGGTTGTACATAAGGCGGCTGCACCGAACTCTTGCCACCCAAAAGTGCTTTACCACCGCGCTTTAGCGCATCGGCAATGTGGGCTGCAATAACATCTATTTGTTCGGGCATGGTTGCCGGACCGTAATTACCAGCACCTGGCGCACCTGCAGTGATCTTTTCGGCTTCGGCAACGAATAGTTCAATGAATCGATCGGCAATTTTTTCATCGACATAAACGCGTTCAGCACCAATACAAGTTTGCCCCGCATTAGACATGGCAGACCACAAAGTGTTTTCAACTGCCGCCTTAAGGTTGGCATCAGCTGCAACAATTACGGGGTCTTTGCCGCCACATTCCAAGACCACCGGAATCATGCTTGCCGCACATGTGGCAGCAACTAATTTTGCCGTCTTGGTTGACCCAGTGAAAGCTAACTTATTGATTTCACTTTCACATAAATATTTACCAGTATCACCGAAACCCGTAATGACTTGGAAAATATCTTCATTAGGCGCGACCTGAGCAAAAGAATCGGCTAACCACACACCAACTGCTGGCGTTAATTCACTTGGCTTAAACACCACTGCATTGCCAGCTGCAAGTGCATAGGTGATTGAACCAAGGGGAGTAAACATGGGATAGTTCCAAGGTCCAATCACTCCGACTACACCAACTGGTGAATGTTCAACCCGAGCTGACATGTTTGCCATGATCAAACCAGGTGAGCGATGCTCTGGACTCATTACATACTCAGCATTACGCGCAGCCCAACCAATATGGTTAATGCCAAGTGCTGCTTCCATCTTGGCATCGCTAATTGGTTTGCCGGTTTCATCAGAAATTAATTCGGCAATCTCATCAACATGGTTACTTAAATATTTGCTCCAATCGAGCAATACTTTTTTACGACCTTTAAAGCCGAGATGCTGCCATTGATATAGCGCTTCATGGGCGGTTTCAACAACGAGGGATACGGTGTCCTTGCTATCTACTGGAAAGGTAGCTAGAACTTCACCGGATACCGGATTGATTGAATCAAAGGTCTTTTTACGTGATGTGGCCATAGCGGCAAAGATACACTTGCCTAATGGCCGAACCAATTCGCCCCAGCACGGTATTGCCGGCTAATCGCTCACCTTTTACTCTGAAAACAGCCGATGGTGAAACTCTGGTTGGCGAAGTTGCCAGCCCAATCGGTATTTCCAATGGCGCAATTCTTTGTCTACACCCGCTACCTACTGCCGGTGGCATGATGGATAGTCATATTTATAAGAAAGCTGCTAATCGCTTGCCCGAGATGGCCGGCATAACAGTCGTGCGTTTTAATACTCGTGGAACTACCAGTGCAAATGGCACCAGTACCGGGACTTTCGACAACGGCGGTGCAGAAAAATTTGATGTTGAGGCAGCACTCAACTTTTGCTTAGATGATTTGAAGTTAGAAAACCTATGGGTCGTTGGTTGGTCTTTTGGAACTGACTTAGCGCTACGTCACGCCAAGGACTCACGACATAAAGGACTTATTTTGTTAAGCCCACCACTTCGCACTTCTGAAATAAGTGATCTGGAGTATTGGAATAAAGATGGCCGCCCAGTTATCACAATTGTTCCTGAGCTAGATGATTATCTGCAGCCACCTGAGGCAGCAAAACGTTTTGCTGAAATTAAAAACCATCACATGATTGCCGTCGATGGTGCAAAGCATTTATGGGTGGGCGAACCATCGGTTAATCGTGTACTTACTGAAATTACTCAGATTATTGCGCCGAGCAGATTGCCGCTGCCAACTGAAATCTAGGCGTTATCAGTTCTAGGGAAAACTACTTCATCTAGAATCAAGATAATCGCCGCAGCAACTGGCACCGCTAAGAGACCACCAACTAAGCCCAATAGCGATGAACCAATAAGTGCTGAAATAATTGTTACTGCGCCAGGCACCGAAAGTGTCTTCTTCATGATGCGCGGTGTAATTAGATAGTTTTCAACCTGCACGTACAGAACATAGACCAAGAACGCTACGAGTCCGACAGTCACTGATTGAGTGAGCGCAACTAAAGTCACTACGGTGCAGCCAATAAAGTGACCGATCAACGGGATCAATCCACAGACCAAAACTGTCATTCCAAGTGCGATAGGCGATGGAATTCCAAGGGCTAGAGAGAGCAAGAATGTGAAGATACCAGCCATAACTGCGATGGTTACTTGGCTGCTAACGAATGACCCAACTCGCGAAATGATCGCTTCAGTTAGCGCGCCAACACGTGGTCGACGAGATGCTGGAGCAAGACGTAATCCCAGCTTGATCATCTGAGGCAAGGAAGTTAAGAAGTAGAGCGTTAGAACTAAAATAGTAAGTGCGGCAAAAGTTCCAGATAGAAATGATTTGCCAACTCCAACAACGCCACCAAATGTGGTCAATAAAAGTTTTCCATCTGACGTGCGCGCAGCAATTTCACGTTGCAATGTATCAAGCAATCCGTATTGATCGTTGAGTCGCATAAATAAAGCATTAGATTTTAAATCTTCAATCAATGATGGCGCTTGACTG
>JBILOR010000065.1:0-6190 GCA_044374325.1 Candidatus Planktophila sp. | reverse complement strand
GGGCTTATCTAGTTTCGTAAGCGAATTCCTAGTGCTAGTAGGCACTTTTACGCGCTATCCAGTAGCGGCAATTATTGCGACCGCTGGAATTATTTTGGCGGCGCTTTATATCTTGATTCCAGTTCAACGCGCGCTTCATGGTCCAACCACGCCAGGCAACGAGAATTTACCGGATCTAAATCTGCGCGAAAAGATTGCGATTGCACCAGTGCTCGCGGCAATCATCGCACTTGGTTTCTACCCAGCACCTTTGTTAAATGTGATTAACCCAGCGGCAGCGCACGTTAACTCGCAATTAGGTTTCACCGATCCAGTGCCGACAGTTGAGGGTAAATAACATGGTCTTTAACTCACCAACACTTGAGTACTCATTAATTGCCCCAATTTTAATAATTTTGGGTGGCGCACTAATCGGTGTGCTAATCGAAGCTTTTGTAGGCAAAACACGTAGACCAGTTGTGCAGTTAGGTGTTGCACTTGCAACCCTGGTTCTGGCTTTGATTCAAGTTATTAGAATCCGCGATTTAACATCAACTACTGCTGCCATGGGTTCGGTAGTTATTGATGGCCCTGGCTTACTGTTTCAAGGCGCGATTTTAATTATTGCAATTATCTCAATCTTCTTAATTGCTGATCAAGATAACTTTACTTCTAGCGCGGCTGCGCTTCCGGGCTCAGAAGAAGAGCGTCAAGCAACTCAAAGCGGCACTGTCTTAACAGAAATTTATCCGCTCACCTTGTTTGCTGTTTCTGGAATGTTGCTCTTCCCGGTTGCTAGTGACTTGATCACTTTGTTCGTAGCCCTTGAAGTCCTCTCATTGCCACTTTACTTAATGGCTGGCCTTTCTCGTCATCGTCGCTTAGCTTCACAAGAAGCAGCACTGAAGTACTTCTTGCTTGGTGCGTTTTCATCTGCCTTCTTCCTCTTTGGTGCGGCTTATCTATACGGATATGCCGGCACCGTGAGCTTTGCTGGAATCCACGCAGCCGTAGTTGGTGGCACCGGAAACGATGTAATTCTCTTGCTAGGCATGGCTTTTGTAGCAATTGGCCTGCTGTTCAAGGTTAGCGCTGTGCCTTTCCACGCCTGGTCACCTGATGTGTACCAAGGTGCACCAACTCCGATTACTGGATTTATGGCAGCTGCCACGAAGGTCGCAGCCTTTGGTGCGATGTTGCGCATTTTCTATACAGTTTTAGCCGAAACACAGTGGCAATGGCGACCATTCTTTATGGTGATCGCAATTATCACCATGATCTTTGGTTCACTCGTTGCGATTTCACAACGCGACGTAAAGCGCATGTTGGCTTACTCATCAATTGCTCACGCTGGCTTCTTGTTAACCGGTGTTATTGCGCTTAATAAAGCTGGCCTTGAAGCTTCGATTTATTACTTATTCGCTTACGGTGTCGCAACAGTTGGCGCATTCGGAATTGTAACTTTGGTACGCGACTCAAGTGGTGAAGTTAGCGATCTAAACCGTTGGGCCGGCCTTGGAAAGCGCTCACCTTGGGTAGCTTCAGCTTTTGCCTTCTTCTTACTCGCATTCGCTGGTATTCCATTAACTTCAGGATTCATTGGAAAATTTGCAATTTTCTCAGCTGCATATGAAAGTGGCGCAACTGCAGTTGTAATCGTTGGCGTGCTCTCAAGTGCAATCGCAGCTTTCTTCTACATTCGCGTAATTGTTCTGATGTTCTTCACCGATGCAACAGAAGATGGCACAAGCGTGGTAATTCCTTCTATCCTTACTCGCCTAACCATCGCCAGCTCCTTAGTGATTACCGTAGCTCTGGGCGTATTCCCAGCACCTCTTCTAGACTTCATTAAGCCACTCGCAATCTTCATTCGCTAATGGCCACTATCGGGATTCCGAATCTCTCTACTGAACTTGAGATCGCACTTTCTGCTGGCATGGCAGAAGTTGAAGATTTATTGCGCAGTCAGATCGAGGGAAACTATCCGTTAGTTGTTGAAACCAGTCGCCACCTAGTAACTGCGGGCGGCAAGCGATTGCGGCCACTTTTAACGCTGATAACTTCACATTATGGTGATCCACGCAAGCGCGGAATTCTAGAGGCTGCGGTAGTTTGCGAACTTACTCACTTAGCAACCCTGTATCACGATGATGTAATGGATGAAGCCCCGCTTCGTCGCGGAGTTGAAAGCGCTAATAATCGCTGGGGAAACACCATCGCAATTCTGACCGGTGATTACCTTTTTGCTAAAGCATCTGATCTCTTAGCCGACTTAGGCCCTGAAGCAGTTCGCTTACAGGCCCGTACGTTTGAGCGCTTAGTAATTGGCCAAATTATGGAAACTCAAGGTCCACAAAAAGGCGAAGATCCGCTTGAACATTATTTACAAGTGGTCGCCGATAAAACTGGATCGTTAATTGCCACCTCAGCTCGATTTGGCGCAATGACCTCGGGTGCTTCTGCTGAAGTTATGGAAACGGTTACTAAGTTTGGCGAAAAAATCGGTGTGGCTTTCCAGCTAGCTGATGATGTCATTGACATAACAAGTGATTCCAAAGAGTCAGGTAAAACTCCTGGCACCGATTTACTCGAAGGTGTGCCAACGTTAGTAACTTTAAATGTTATGAAATCAACCGATAAAGCAGATCGGGATTTACAGAAACTGCTTTCAAAGCCAATTGCCGATAAAAAAGTTGTGGCGCAAGTGTTAAAGGAATTACGTAACCACAAGGCGCTAGATCAATCTCGTCTGCAGTTAATGCAAGTTGCTCGTGATGCTCGCGCAGCGCTTGGCCCGTTGCCAGTTAACGATGCAACTGGTGCGTTATTTTCGCTCTGCGACGCTGTCGTCGATCGTACGACTTGATCTAACTAGATCCGTAGCCAGCACAACCAGGGCAGTCCAGATAATCAAGAATCCTGCCCACCGCGCTTGAGACATTTCTTCGTGGCGTACCCAAACTCCGATTGAGAATTGCAACGTTGGTGTGATGAACTGAAGTAAACCAATAATTGTGTAAGGCAAACGATTGCCAGCACCATTAAACAATAGAAGCGGAACAGCCGTAACAACACCTGAGCCAATTAGTAGCAGAGTTAATCCTGGATGATATGTGAAATGTCCATCGCCTTGTGAGCCGATCCAGGCGAGGTAAGCCAAGTAAAACGGGGCTGATATCGCAGTTTCGATACCTAGGCCTTCGAGCGCACCGAGGCCTAACTGCTTTTTGATAAATCCATAAGTGCCCCAAGACAGTGCCAATGCAAGGGCGATCCAAGGCAAGCGACCATAATCAATCGTTAAGACTAAAACGCCAAAGGCGGCAATTGAAACCGATACCCATTGAAGTTTGCGCATCCTTTCTTTTAACAAGATGATGCCAATTGCGATCATAATGATTGGGTTGATGTAATAACCAAGTGAAGCTTCAACCACGTGACCGTTATTAGTAGCCCAGATATAAACAATCCAGTTAATGGAAATTAGCGCAGTTGCTGCCAATAGTTTGGCGAACACTTTTGGCTGACGCATCGTTGCAAGTGCTGGCTTAATTGCTTTGGTAATAGATAAAGCAACGACGCAAAAAACTAAAGACCAGACAGCGCGATGTCCAACAATTTCAAAAGCACCTGCTGGTTCAAGCAGTGGCCAATAAAGTGGAAACAAACCCCAAAGTACGTAAGCCGAAACTCCAAAAATCAGGCCGGTTTTAGTATTTTTCAATTAACGGAAATTCGTAAATTGAACTGCAAAGTCAAAGCCACCATTTTTTACAAGTTCCATGGTTGCTTGTAGATCATCGCGACTCTTTGAAGTTGCGCGCAGCTCATCGCCTTGAATCTGAGTCTTAACTGACTTAGGGCCTTCGTCGCGAATCAACTTAGCAATCTTCTTTGCGTTCTCAGTAGAAATACCCTCTTTAAGTGGGCAAGCAATTTTGTAAATCTTTCCGCTAAGTTGTGGGGGAGCTGGATCTAAATGCTTTAGCGAAACTCCGCGCTTAATCATCTTGTCCTTGACCACATCTAGAACAGCTTTAGCACGCTCTTCGGTGTCGGCCTCAATCGAGATCTTCTCGCCCTCAAGTTCGATCTTTGAACCGGTGTTCTTGAAATCAAAGCGGGTATCGATCTCGCGGATCGCCTGGTTAATGGCGTTATCCAGTTCCATGCGGTCGATTTTTGAGGTTATGTCGAAACTTGCATCAGCCATAGTTATGAGACCTTTCAAAGCGGTTTTCAGGCGGTAATTGAGCCTACTTGCCTACGGTATCCTTTCCCCTCGTAGTATCCATAATTTGCCGCAGTACTTGTTCGACCTTGGCGGGTTGCCCGAGCGGCCAATGGGAGGGGACTGTAAATCCCCCGGCTCTGCCTTCGAAGGTTCAAATCCTTCACCCGCCACCAACAGCTTTATCTATCCAGCTACCTTTACTTAGCAGCCCCCGACCTACGTGCTGCGCGCGATAAGAAGAGCGCAAATACCAGCGCCAAAACAATTCCAGTGTTTACGCCCATTTCAATAAGTGCGCGATTGAAATACTCGGTGGTTTTTTCTTTCTCCATTGTTAGAGATGCGCCAACGGTAAGAATGTGGCGAACTGCTGCAATAACACCAATAATCAAGAAGTTATCTAGTTGGAAAATTCCATCGGTAAATCGCACAATCACAGTGCGCATGATCTCGAGAATGATGACTACAAAGAGAATGTCATTGATTGCTTGAATCATTCCAACCGGGAAAAATGGTCGAGTCTCAATTAAGCGCTGCAGGCTATAGCCCGCAGCCAGTATCGAGATAACGAATAGAACTATGCCCAGAAAGCCATGAAGAATATCTTCGAGCTTATCTATGAAGGTGACTGGGATTAGGGACTCATCACTTTTAAGCAAACCTTTGACTGACTTGTATTTCATTTCCCCACCCCAAACCCAAATAATCCTTACCTCGATACCCAAGGGTAAATGCATGCTCAAATACTGGCAATAGATAAAGTCGTTATAGGCTGACTAAGTGAAGTCACAAAGCACCCAAAGTATTCAAAAGCGTACGATCAAAGTCTTGGCGACCACCCAAATTCTTAGTGGGGTAGGTGTTGCAGGCACAGTCGCCGCTGGATCATTGTTGGTTTCTTCGATTTCAAATTCAGAGACTTTGGCTGGTCTGGCTGGCGCTACTTCAGTACTTGGTGCTGCCGCGATGGCAATTCCACTTTCTAAGTTAACTCAACGTGGCGGCCGCCGGTTAGGACTTTCAGTTGGCTACACGGTTGGTTTGATTGGTGCAGCTTTTGCGATCTTTGGTGGCTCACAACGAATATTAATTGCAATGCTATTTGGAACCTTCTTAGTCGGAGCTGCCTCAGCATCTGGTTACCAAGCTAGGTTTGCCGCAACTGATTTAGCAGATGACTCAAATAGATCTCGCCAACTTTCCTACGTGGTCTGGGGTTCGACAGTCGGAGCGGTTACTGGACCAAATTTAATGGGGCCATCAGGTGCTCTAGCTGAATCTTTTGGGCTACCAAAATTAGTGGGCCCATATATTTTGGCTTTAATAACTTTAGGTCTGGGCGCTTTAGTAATTAGGATTTTTCTAAAGCCCGATCCATATTTAACTGCCGCAAAATTATTGGCTAAAACTGAGGAACGGCACGAACTTCTATCGGCTCGAAAAACTTTAAAGTTAATTCGAAAAAACCCAGCTGCTCTCTTTGCTATAGCAGCAATTGCAATAGGGCACATTGCGATGATATCAATAATGGTTATGACGCCAGTACATATGGCACATGTTGATGTGACACTTACGGTTATTGGTCTCGTAATTAGTATTCACATCGTTGGTATGTACGCCTTCTCACCGATTGTTGGAATTCTGAGCGATCGAATGGGCCGTCGTTGGGTGATTCAACTCGGTGTAATTATTTTGCTTATATCAAGTTTGATTTCGGGACTTGCTGATCCACATAATTCAATTCAACTTGGATTTGGTCTCTTTCTACTCGGCCTAGGCTGGTCTTGCACCTTAATTGCCGGATCAGCGTTGCTATCGGAAGCTGTAGAAACTGAACTGCGGCCATCATCGCAAGGGGCCAGTGATTTGTTAATGAATTTAATGGGCGCGGGTGGCGGAACTATGGCTGGAGTTGTAATCGGCACCTTGGGCTACGGCTGGCTTTGCTTTTTTGCGGCAGTTCCAGTCGCAGCCCTC
>JBILOR010000063.1:0-6278 GCA_044374325.1 Candidatus Planktophila sp. | reverse complement strand
CGCCAGAAGATGCACATGCACCCATTGCAATAACCCATTTTGGCGCAGCCATTTGATCATAAATCTGACGAAGAACTGGCGCCATCTTGTTTGAAACGCGACCGGCAACGATCATTAAATCTGCTTGGCGTGGGGATGCGCGGAAAACTTCCATTCCGAAACGAGCTAAGTCGTAGCGACCGGCACCTGCTGCCATCATTTCGATTGCACAACATGCCAAACCAAAAGTTGCTGGCCACAGTGAGTTCTTGCGCATGTAACCCGCAAGTTTTTCAACTGAAGTTAGTAAAAACCCGCTTGGTAATTTCTCTTCTAGACCCATTTTGAATTAATCCCATTCCAATCCACCGCGGCGCCAAACATAGGTAAAAGCTACAAAAACAGTGGCGATGAAAATTCCCATTTCAACTAAACCGAAAAGACCAAGTTGATCAAAAGTCACTGCCCACGGATAAAGGAAAACAATTTCAATATCAAAAATAATGAAAAGCATTGCGGTTAAGAAATATTTGACTGGGAAACGTCCACCTTCGGCAGCTTGTGGTGAAGGTTCGATTCCACATTCATATGCATCGGCTTTAGCTCGGTTGTAGCGAGCTGGACCAGTGAGTAATGAGATTCCGACTGAAAAGATGGCGAATCCGAGGCCAATCGCCCCGATTACCAGAATCGGGATATACGGATTACTTGTTCCAGTCACGGGCGTAATCCTATTCTCGGGTCAGCAATGGTCATGACCGCTACGGCGCTACAGCGCTGTGAACTGCAACAACCCCGCCAGTTAAATTCTGCCAACCGACGTTCTGCCAACCGGCCTTAGTAATGTGATCGGCCAATGCCACTTGATCAGGCCAAGCCCTGATTGATTCAGCTAGATAAACATAGGCATCGGGATTTGAGGAAGTTTTGCGAGCGATGAAGGGCAGAGCGCGCATCAAGTAATTGGTATAAATGGTGCGAAACGGGCGCCAAACTGGAGCGCTAAATTCGCAGATCACAATGCGGCCTCCGCTCTTGGTCACGCGAAGCATCTCGCGCAGGGCAAGGTCGAAATCATTGGTGTTACGTAAGCCAAATGAGATGGTGACGAGGTCAAATTCGCCATCTTTGAAGGGCAAATTTAGGGCATCGGCCTTGGTAAATGGCAGGTGCGGACGAGCTTTGCGGCCAGCGGCCAACATTCCTTCGGAAAAATCAGCTGGAATCACATAGGCGCCAGCGGCTGCAAGTGGCTCTGATGAAGAACCAGTTCCGGCAGCCAGATCAAGAATCTTCATGCCGGCCTTTGGCGCAATAATCGCAGTAGTCGAGCGGCGCCAAGCTTTGGTGCGACCCAAACTAAGCAGGTCATTAACCAGGTCGTAGCGTTTAGCGACGCCATCGAACATCGCAGCTACTTCATCGGGATCTTTATTGAGATTGGCGCGCGACATAGGTGCATTCTCTCTGAAGGTAGGCTCGGCTACAACTTAAAGCACTACTGATTCAAGATTTTTACCCAGGGAAAGGGCGCCAAGATGATTTCGATCAATACCGTCCGTCTGGGTGAGCATTTGCCGCTCTTGGATTTACTGCCGGCGGATAACCCGATTGCTTGGGTGCGCGGCGGCGATGGCTTAGTTGGTTGGGGCGTTCATGCCAGCACAACAGTCAGTGGCGCTAATCGATTTAACGATGCGCGCACTTGGTGGCATAACCAAGTTGAGACCTTCTCGGTAGCAGATGCCGTGCACGTTAGTGGCACTGGCCCAGTTTTATTCACTTCTTTTTCTTTTTCCGAATCAGAAGAATCGGTTTTAGTAATTCCGAAAGTAATTGTTGGTCAACGAAATGGAAAATCTTGGTTGACTTGGATTGGCGATATTGCGCAACCAATTTTGCCTACTGAAAAAACAATTGCTAATTCAGCTAAGTTAACTTGGAAAGACGAGCTAATTAGTAAAAGCGACTGGGAAGACCAAGTAACTAAATTAGTTCGGGAAATTCAAAGTGGCAATGTGGATAAAGTGGTTTTGGCACGCGATCAAAGTGCAACAGCAGATGATGAAATTGATGTTCGCAACGTATTACGTAATTTGGCCCGCGAATATCCATCCACTTGGAATTTCGCGATTGCTGATTTAGTTGGTGCCACACCCGAACTATTGCTTCGCTTAAGTAAAGGCATGGTTACTTCGCGCGTATTAGCTGGCACGATTAGTAAAACTGGCGATGATGAACGCGACTTAGCACTAGCTGGTTCACTAGCTCGTTCTTCTAAAGATCTCGAAGAACATAACTACGCAGTGCGCTCAGTAGCCGATGCTCTTGAGCCATTCTGCTCATCAACAAATGTTCCCGAATCACCATTTGTATTGCACTTAACCAATGTTATGCACTTAGCCACTGATGTAACAGGTGCTTTAGTTGAAACAACTAAGCAGGTTGATAGTTTTTCATTACTAGAAAAACTGCATCCATCTGCAGCTGTTTGTGGCACACCAACTCAGAAAGCGCTCGAGTTGATTACCGCTAATGAGGGTATAAATCGGGGTCGATATGCCGGTCCAGTAGGTTGGATCGATGCCTCAGGTGATGGTGAACTAGGCATTGCGCTGCGCTGTGGTCAGATTTCTGGAAAAGAAATTCGGATTTTTGCGGGCTGTGGAATTGTTAATGGTTCATTGCCGGCGAAAGAACTAGCTGAAAGTGAAGCAAAGTTTGCGCCTATGCGCAGCGCTTTAAATTGATTCTAGATTTGCTATCAAAGTTTTTAATTGTGCCGCATTATTTTCACGATCAGGCATCTGGCAAACCAATACTGATACCCCGGTAATTGGTTGAGCGAGCTCGCTCTTTAATTCAGCGAATGAAGAAATACTTTTTGCACTTATTCCAAGCCCGGCTGCTATTTTTTCTAAATCTAAGCCATGTGGAGTTCCGAATACAGTTTCAAATCCAGCGACATTTGCTTGTGGCAAAGTTGAGAAAATTCCGCCCCCATCATTATTGATTGCAATTATGCGCAAGTTAGCCGAAGTATTTCCAACTAATCCGGTTAAGTCATGCAAGAAAGCTAAGTCACCAATAATTGCCGTAGCGCTTTGGCGAGCAGTGGCAATTCCAAGAGCAGTTGAAATGTTTCCGTCAATGCCCGCTAAACCACGATTTGCAAAGGTTTCGATTCCCGCGCGAGGGGAAGCAAAACTTTCAATATCGCGAATAGGTCGTGATGAAGAGATGAAAACAGCGCCATTTAACTGAGTGGCTAATTCGCGTGCTAAAGCGCTCTCGGACCAATTAGCGATTTCGCTTACTAGTTTGGCTGTGCGTTGACCTAACTTGCGCCATTGATCGTGCCATTCTGGGTCAGCGGCACGTGATTGCACTATCGGAACTGCAATGAAACGCTGATCTGCAACGCGATAAGTATCAACAGTTGCCATGCGCGGATCAATCACAATTTGAGTCTTAGCTGAAGCAATCAGAGCATTTATAGGGCGTGACAGCGTGGTGCGGCCAATGATTACAACCGTTTCAGGAGTTAAGTTTTTACGAATTGCAGGTGAAGCTAAGAAAAGCGCGGCATGTGACGTCGCTTCGGGGAAAGAAAGTGGATCTTCGGCAATTACCGGCCACTCTAGATCGTTAGCGATTTTAGAAACTTCAGCGACTGTTAAGCCACCACGATCATGTCCAATAACTAATACGCCTCTCGCCGTATTTACTTTCAAAGTTCCGGCTGACTTGCCGGCTGGTTTAACTCTTGGGGCAACTTTGATTTCACTTAACCAACTGTTGTCCGTATCGGGAAGAAGTGGTTCTTCAAATTGTAAATTCAAATGCACTGGGCCACGGTGCAGTGAATCAATCGGCAACTCGAGCGGAAATACTCCCCCAGACACATCAGCGAAATAGCGCACAGCGCTACCAAAGATTCGAGCTTGATCCGTTGTTTGATTTGCACCGGTGCGTCGCAAAATAGCTGGGCGGTCAGCAGTTAGTACTAGTAAAGGCACGTTGCTGTGATGGGCCTCTAATACTGCCGGATGATAGTTCGCCACTGCGGTACCACTTGTACAAACTATTGGTACAGGACGAGCGCTTGCCTTAGCTAAACCTAAAGCGAAATAGGCAGCCGATCTTTCATCTATTCGAATATGTAATTTGAGAAATCCTTTTTCAGCAGCCGCATACATAGCAAGCGATAACGGCGCATTACGTGAGCCGGGCGAAATTACTACGTCAGTGATGCCGGCTTCAATTAACTGGCGAACTATTACTCGAGCAAGCGAAGTTGAGGTATTCACCAGTTCCAGCCTTTCGCCTTAATTTCACTTTCAGCACCAGCATAAAAGGCGCGCTTTGTGCGCTCTTTCCACCAAGTTAACCGTTCGACTGGAACAGCATACTTCGCTAACAAATCAGCGTCTGGTGAAACCGAATGAACGGCCATTTCGCCATTTTGCAGTGGTAACTCTGCAATATTTGCGCTCAATAACTGGCCAGTTGCCAACCCGCAGGAATAATCAAGCGTTGGCAATGAGGCAGCTAACTGCAAGCCATAACCGATTCCGACTGCGCTATCTAAGGCACTAGATACGACCATAGGTAATTTATGGTGTGCGCCAATCTCGCGAGCTCGAGAAATTCCACCAAGCGGGGCAACTTTTAACATCAAAATATCAACCGCGCCTTGCAGATCAATGGCAAATGGGTCAATAGCTTTGCGAATTATTTCATCTCCGACGATCTTAAAATCAATTACAAGTTTTTCCTTTAACTTACGAAGTTCAGTTAGCGTGGCACAAGGTTGCTCAACATATTCCAGCGGCCCAACTTCTTCATAAATTGAATAAAGATTAACTAGAGCTTGTTCAACACTCCAACCACCATTTACATCAAGTCTTAACTTTGCTTTTGGCAGAAGTGCTCTGACTCGAGCAACTCGCACAATATCTTCACCTAAATTATCGCCAACTTTTATCTTAACTGTGTCGCACCCGGCAAAAGATTGCAGTAAATCTTCAATCTCTTTTGCGTTATCGAGCGCTGGCAGAGTGGCATTAACTTTGATGAAACCACGATGAGACATCGGAGCCGCATTAGTTGCCGCATCAATTGCACTCAATAGCCAAGTCGAACTTTCGCTATCGTCATACTCAAGAAATGGCGCAAATTCGCCCCAACCAGCTGGACCTTCAAAGAGGGCAACTTCGCGCACAGTAATACCGCGAAACTTACTTTTTAGGGGCAGCGCAACTACCTGCATTGAAGCAAGTAGTTGATCAATCATTGGTCTTAATTACGGACGCTTAGGGAATTTGCCAAAATCAGGAGCTCGCTTTTCTTTGTAAGCATCGCGACCTTCTTGACCTTCTTGGGTCATGTAGAACAACAAGGTGGCATCTCCAGCAAGTTGTTGCACGCCGGCTAATCCGTCATCGGCAGCATTCATACTCGCCTTCAGCAAGCGAAGTGCCATCGGTGAATTGCGCAGCATTTCGCGACACCAAGAAACAGTTTCAGCTTCTAGTTCAGCAACCGGTACAACGGTGTTAATCAATCCCATTTGTAACGCTTCTTGTGCATCATATTGACGAGTCAAGAACCAAATTTCGCGCGCTTTCTTTTGACCCACACTCGCCGCTAATAAGCCAGAACCGTAACCACCATCGAAAGAACCAACCATTGGGCCAGTCTGGCCAAAGAGTGCGTTATCGGCTGCAATTGTTAAATCACAAACAACATGCAAAACATGTCCGCCGCCGATTACCCAACCTGCAACCATGGCAACTACAGGTTTTGGGGTACGGCGAATTTGTACTTGTAGGTCCAAAACATTTAGTCGACCAATACCTTGCTTAGCTAGATCGTCATCGCCAAGGTAGCCATCATCACCGCGAACGTTTATATCGCCACCAGAACAGAATGCTTGAGTGCCTTCGCCGGTAAAAATAATTACGCCGACTTCGGAGTTATCGCGCGCAAGATCAAATGCACTCTTTAATTCAGCCAAAGTTTGTGGGCGAAATGCATTATGAACTTCTGGGCGATTAATCGTAATTTTTGCCATGCCATCGCCGACTACATATTTAATGTCTTTGAAGTTCTCGCCACCTGGAGCGGTTTTCCAATTCGGAATCTCGCGACTTCCAAAATCTCGCTTAATTGGCTTACTCATTTTTCCTCCAGGAAGTGAAAGCTTGGTCTAGGAGCGATAGCCTACGGGCGATATGGATACCAAGTCACAACGTTTAGTGAGCCCAATCGACGGGGCGTGGTCAACCACACAGATT
>JBILOR010000007.1:0-22298 GCA_044374325.1 Candidatus Planktophila sp. | reverse complement strand
CACGTGGCTTGATGCACTGTCTCTGGGAAATTATCGATAACGCAGTTGATGAATCACTGGCTGGTTATTGCAAGAAAATTGATATCAATCTCGAAGCTGACGGATCCGTTGAGGTTCATGACGATGGCCGCGGTATTCCAGTTGATAAAGAACCAAAGACTGGCCTAACTGGCGTTGAAGTAGTACTTACTAAATTACATGCTGGTGGCAAGTTCGGTGGCGGTTCTTATGCAGCTTCAGGTGGTCTGCACGGTGTTGGCGCATCGGTTGTTAACGCACTTGCTGAACGCCTTGATGCTGAAGTAGATCGCAACGGCAAGATTTACTGGATGTCATTTAAGCGCGGCGTTGCTGGCGTATTTGAGGGAGATGGCCCAAAGGCTGCCTTCACGCCGCAATCAGGTTTACGCACCATCGGTAAAGTTTCGGCAAAAGTTACCGGTACCCGCATTAAATGGTGGAGTGATCGTCAGATTTTCCTAAAGGATGCCGAATTAGATATCGAAGAAATTTATGCGCGTGCGCGCCAAACTTCTTATCTGGTGCCGGGATTAACTTTAATTGTTAATGACAATCGCACTAAGACAAAGACCACTGAAACTTTTTATCACAAAGGCGGAATTTCCGAATACTGCGATTTCTTGCAACCTGATCAAGGCATTGGCGAAGTAATTCGTCTAACCGGTTCGGGCCATTATCAAGAGACTGTGCCAGTTCTAGATGATCAAGGCCATATGGTTTCAACTGAAGTTGAGCGCGATATGTTGGTTGATATCGCCCTTAAATGGGGCAACGAGTTTGCTCATACCAACCGCTCATTTGTGAACATCATTGCAACGCCAAAGGGCGGAACGCACATGACGGGCTTCGAGAAGTCGCTCACCAAGGTCTTCAATGAGACCCTGCGAAGCACTGGAACGCTTAAGAAGAATGAAGCCGACGTTATTAAAGATGACATCCTTGAAGGCCTCACATCGGTCGTGACAGTTCGTATGTCCGAACCACAGTTCGAAGGTCAGACCAAGGAAGTTCTGGGAACCGCAGCTGCTGCTCGAATCGTGGGCGAAGTTGTTGCCGAAGAGCTAAAGAAATTCTTTGCAACAACTAAGCGCATCGATAAAGCTAATGGCCGTTTGATTCTTGAAAAAGTTGCCGGTGCATCACGTACTCGTATTTCAGCTCGCGCCCACAAAGATCTACAGCGTCGCAAGAACGCTCTTGAGTCTTCATCACTTCCAACCAAGCTTTCAGATTGTCGCTCTGAAGATGTAAATCGCACCGAACTATTTATCGTAGAAGGTGACTCCGCACTTGGAACCACCAAGGCTGCGCGAAATTCTGAGTTCCAAGCGATCCTTCCTATTCGCGGAAAGATTCTTAACGTTCAGAAAGCGTCACTTTCACAGATGCTAGATGACAAAGAGTGCGGCTCAATCATTCAAGTTATTGGCGCCGGTTCTGGTCGCTCCTTTGAACTAGATGATGCCCGCTACGGTCGCATTATCTTGATGTCAGATGCGGACGTTGACGGCGCACACATTCGCTGTTTGCTTCTAACTTTGCTCTATCGCTACATGCGTCCGCTAATTGATGCCGGTCGCGTATTCGCTGCGATCCCACCGCTGCACCGCATTGAAACCATGGGCGGCGGCGGCAAAAAGGGCGAGTACATCTATACCTATTCAGATGATGAAATGAAGAAGGTAACTGCTGAGCTAATTAAGAGCGGCAAGAAGTGGAAAGAACCTATCCAGCGCTATAAAGGCTTAGGCGAAATGGATGCAGATCAACTGCGCGAAACCACTATGGATCCAGATGCTCGCACCTTGCGTCGCATTACTGTGACCGATGGCGCAGCAGCTGAGGCGATGTTTGAACTGCTAATGGGTAGCGATGTTGCACCGCGTAAAGATTTCATTGCTAACGCCGAAATTGATCGCGACAGCATCGACGCTTAATTAGTCTTTAGCGAGTAATTAAAATCTTGTCCAGAGTTCCGGTTTCAAGCACCTTTATTGTTACGCCTTCATAAGTTACTGACTC
The DNA here is from genome assembly GCA_044374325.1 of Candidatus Planktophila sp. Lineage (GTDB taxonomy): Bacteria > Actinomycetota > Actinomycetes > Nanopelagicales > Nanopelagicaceae > Planktophila. Next base: position 20,255 of record JBILOR010000007.1, on the reverse strand, counting down.
TCCTACACTCAAAATAGGGTCTGAGGTTACTGATGGCAGGGATAAGTACTCCTTGTTATGTCCCAAAGTCGCGTCATATATGTAAACGAAGACGCCATCTGTCCGACCTGGAATATTCGACGCACCGACAAATTTAGTCTTAACTCGGGATTCAGCTATAAGTACTTTTGTGGACGAAACAGGGATAATAATTAATTTATTTCCATCACCTCTTGAATTTAAGTCAGTGATATAAACGAGCTCTGAATTGATATTTTCCTTACTCTTACAGTAAACCCACTTATCTTCGATCCAACTTGTTACAGCGAATCTAGTCCAACCGCTTAACTCTCTGCGTGCGTCCTGATCGCCCATCAGGTCATAAGGGTGAAACGCAGAAGCGAAGCGGCTCCCGGCGATGTGCGGTAAACCTAGCGTGTGTCCATACTCGTGGGCCCAATAGGACCAGTATGTTCGGTGCGATGCCTCAAAGAAAATTCCAGGAACTGAAAATTCAGAAAGTTTGCTTTCGCTTGAATTGTACTTATTTATATCTCCTGTCCAAGGAAATCCCTGAGCACTTTCTTTCACAGCAGTTTGAGCTTTTGGCAAAATAAAGTTAACTACTTGAACCCCGGTGAAATCAATATTTGGATCAATAGTTTCGATCGTTGACTTCCAGAAAATTTCAGTAGAAATGTAATCTCCCGATTGATTAATTGCGTAATTGGCTTGCCCACCAGGCAATGTGATCCAACCATCATAAACTTTCCACTGAATTTTTAGCTTTCCGTAACTTACGGTGTCGTAATACTCTGTCAGCAGTTTCATTTGAATGTCTACTCTGGAGCGCCAATCTGATTCACCTTTGAGGTCTATAAAATCTATTGGAACTAGATACCAAGTAACGGTTCCGCTTGACGGTACGGGTCTATTTTTATCAATGAAACCGCCATACAGAGCTCCGCCATATTGGCCAATTTCTGGATTAGAAGCGTCCTTAATTCTGCAGCTATCTATTGATTCGCTTGTTGAAATTACAGTTGGCGTTGGCGTTGGCGTTGGAGTCGCAGTTGGCTTAGGTGTAGCAGCAACTTTTGTGCCCTTGCTCCAAACTAATTTCTTTCCTGATTTGATGCAGGTGTATTTGTAACCTGAGACCGTAGTTGTTGACTTCAACTTGGCGCAAGTGGCACCGGCTTTAACGGCGGCTGTCGCAATTTGAGGCGCAACACCAACTAGGAGAGATAAAGCTAAAAGTCCTGCCCAAGTGCGTTTCATGGCCACAGACTAACGAAGGGTTACCCCCTATGTGAAGGTCTAGTCGATTGCAACCAGATCGAAGTAATCATCTTTCCAAAGATCTTCATCGCCATCAGGTAACAAAATAACGCGTTCAGGTTTAAGTGCTTGCACTGCGCCTTCATCGTGCGAAACCATGATTACAGCTCCTTGATATTCAGCGAGTGCTGCCAAGATTTCGGCGCGAGAAGCTGGGTCAAGGTTGTTTGTTGGTTCATCCAGTAAAAGTACGTTTGCGGCCGATACAACCAGGACTGCGAGAGCTAAACGAGTTCGCTCACCACCAGATAAAACTTTAACTGGCTTATGAACATCATCGCCGACGAAAAGGAATGAACCAAGTACGTTACGCGCTTCAGGTTCACGAATATCAGGCGTTGCACCCATCATGTTTTCTAAGATTGTGCGCTCAAAATCAAGGGATTCGTGCTCTTGTGCGTAGTAGCCGATCTTTAAGCCATGGCCAGCTTCAACTGTGCCGGTATCTGATTCAAGTTCACCAGCCAAGATGCGAAGAAGAGTAGTTTTTCCGGCACCGTTAAGACCAAGGATTACAACGCGAGAACCTTTATCAATTACACAACTAACGTCGGTAAAGATTTCAAGTGAACCATATGACTTAGAAAGTTCTTCGCCAGATAGGGGAGTCTTGCCACATGGAGCAGGGGTAGGAAAACGAAGCTTTGCAACCTTGTCGGCAACGCGTACATCTTCGAGGCCAGACCGTAGCTTCTCGGCGCGACGTAACATGCCTTGGGCGGCAGTTGCCTTAGATGCTTTAGCGCGCATTTTCTCGCCCTGCTTCTGCAGAATCTCGGCTCGCTTTTCAGCATTAGCGCGTTCTTTCTTGCGGCGATGCTCATCTTGTTCGCGCTGCAATAAATAAGCTTTCCAACCTAAGTTGTAAACATCGATAACGTTGCGGTTAGCATCGAGATAGAAGACTTTATTTACAACGGTTTCGATCAAGTTAACATCGTGCGAGATGATTACTAGACCACCTGAGTACTTAGCCAGATAATCACGTAACCAGTTGATTGAATCAGCATCTAAGTGGTTAGTTGGTTCGTCGAGTAGAAGGGTTTCGGCGCCACTGAAGAGAATGCGGGCAAGTTCGATTCGACGGCGTTGACCACCGGATAACGTGGCAAGTTCATGATCAAAAACCGCCTGACTCACACCAAGTGAAGTAGCAATAGCTTCGGCTTCGGCAGTTGCGGCGTAGCCTCCGGCTGAACTGAATTCTTGTTCAACGCGGGTATAGCGATCCATCGCTTTTTCGAGCGCTTCGCCTTCGGAAGTTGCCATTTCTTCTTCGACAACGCGCATGCGGTGGGAGATCTGATCAAGGTTGCGAGCAGACAGAATGCGCTCGATTACGCTGCCGGTTTCTTCGCCAACGCGAGGGTCTTGGGGCAGATAACCAATTTTGCCGGTGCGATTTACCGCACCCCCTGCTGGCATATTTTCACCAGCTAATACTTTGGCCAGAGTTGATTTACCAGCACCGTTACGTCCAACGAAACCAATGCGATCGCCACTGTTAATTCGCACAGTTACGCCCTTAACTAGCAGGCGTGCGCCCGCGCGTAGTTCAAGGGCTTGAGTTGAAATCACGTTGCAGTCTAACTGAAGTTTAGGCAGCTGAAATACGAGATTTACGAGGCGTAGCAAATGCTTTGCCGACCTCGGTTAACTCGAGTGAAACCTGAGCTTTGATGCTCTCTTCTGACTTTAATAACGCTGTTAAATCAGCGATCGTCTTCTTAAGTTCCTTGCTCTCAGTTTCCAATTCAATTTTGCTCATCTTGGTTAGACGACGAAGTGGCATATCAAGAATATATGTAGCCTGCTCATCATTTAGCTTGAAGTCTTTGATCAATTTCTCTTTAGCAGCAGCTGCATCATCGCTACCACGAATGATTTTAATTACCTTATCGATATCGATAATTGCCTTAAGCAAACCATCGACCAGAGTTAAACGTGAGGTTGCCTTAGCTTTGCGGAACTCAGAACGACGACGCACAACTTCAATGCGGTGCTCAATAAATACTTCAAGCAACTTCTTTAACCCAAGCGTTTGTGGGCGACCATTTACAAGTGCGACCGCGTTAATAGCGAAAGCATCTTCCATCGGCGTTAATTTAAATAGTTGTTCGAGTACTTTTTCAGGTTCGAAACCATTCTTGATTTCAATTACAACGTTGGTGCCAGTTTTGCCATCAGTTAAATCGATAATGTCTGAAATACCCTGAATCTTCTTAGCTTTAGCAAGGTCAGCGATTCTCTCAACAACTTTTTCGGGACCAATGTTAAAAGGAAGTTCCTTGATAGTGATACCCATCTTGCGCGAAGTCACTTTGCTGATTTCAACGCTGGCGCGCACCTTTACTGAACCCTTGCCGGTTTCATAAGCATCTTGAATTCCTTCGATGCCGACAATCTCGCCACCAGTAGGAAAGTCAGGACCTGGTACAAACTTCATTAGCTGCTTAAGGGTTGCCTTTGGGTTTTCAATTAAATATTTTGTTGCCGCAATTACTTCACCTAAGTTGTGGGGCGCCATATTGGTCGCCATACCAACTGCGATACCAGAACCACCATTTACCAGCAGGTTTGGATAAGCAGCAGGCAGAACTAGTGGCTCCTGTAATTGACCGTCGTAGTTAGGGCCAAAATCAACGGTGTCTTCATCGGACTCGGCAACCATTGCCATGGCCGCTGCACCTAAACGAGATTCGGTGTAACGCATAGCAGCTGGCCCGGAATCTTGCGAACCAAAGTTTCCGTGACCATCAATTAGCGGCAAACGCATTGAGAAACTTTGCGCCATACGAACTAAGGCGTCATAAATTGCGACGTCGCCGTGTGGGTGCAACTTACCCATTACTTCACCAACTACACGGGCACTCTTTACATGACCGCGTTCAGGACGCAGACCCATTTCAGACATCTGATGCAGGATGCGACGGTGAACAGGCTTTAAACCATCGCGCGCATCAGGAAGTGCACGTGAATAAATTACTGAATATGCATATTCGAGAAATGATTCTGACATTTCAGATGAAACATCAACGTCAACAATCTTGCCGGGATACTCGCCAGCTTTAGGACCAACTGGTTTTTTCGATTTTTCGGCGCTCTTAGAAGGTGTCTTTGCCGTAGCCATGGCGGTGATTCTGCCAATAAGTTGGGCTAAACCTGCGCATCTAGGGCTGGGCGCGCCCCTACGATTGCAACACACTTGGCGGCAATGGTCAGAGCAGCACCTAGTGATTGTGTGAAATCAAGGCCGGCTTGGTCGGCTGCGATAAATCCAGCCGCAAAACTATCGCCAGCTCCAGTGGTATCAATTACTTGAGCAGAAATTGCCGGTAATGAAATTGCAGCAGAGCCGCGATTAGCAGCGATGACGCCATTTGATCCGCGTTTCACTACAACAGTGGGGCAGACCTGCAATAAATCAGCAATCGCTAAATCAAGATCATTTGTCGCTGATAAATATTTTGCTTCTTCTTCATTTAACAACAAGCAATGAACTTGATTTATCCAGGCCCTAATTTCGGCAATTGGCACACCGGCCATGCCACCGACAGTTGCCGGGTCAAAATATATCTTTAGGCCAGCAGCTTTTATTTTGCCGATCATCTGCAGAATTCCAGGTCGAGATTTTGGATCAAGAAGTGCGTAACCCGAAATGTAAGCCGCATTGAAAGATTCGAGCTCAGGCAGGTCAGCCAAAGTTAAACCACTATTTGCACCATTGTCAGGAAACATGCTTCGTTCGCCATCTTTATCAACGATGACGACGACAATTCCAGTGGGTGCGCCATGTACATCTATTTCAGAGTAGGTAACGCCTAGTCGATCAAATTCGCTGCGTACTGCAACGCCGGCGGCATCTTTTCCGATACGCGCCAACATGTGACTTTGAGCGCCGGCAATACGTAGCCAAGCAGCAACATTGCCACCTGCGCCACCACCATGAGTTGAAACTTTTGCAGCAGTATCGCTTCCGTAATTAATTGCACCAGAGATAATTGCAACTACATCGAGGTTTACTTCACCAATGCAGAGAATTTTCGACATTTTTAGTTGGCGGCAACTGCGATATCAGCAGCTAGAGCACTGTTTGATTTGATGATTTCAATATTGACCGAAAGTGATTCACCTTCTGAAGTGGTGTGGAAGTGCTCTAGCAAGAACGGTGTTACATCTTTACCGATTATGTGAGCAGCCTCTGCCTTTGATAGCCCAGAAGCCAGAATCTGATCATGCTTTGCACGGTTCATCTCGTTTGCAACTGGGTTGGCAACAAGAAGTGCTGCGCTATTAGTACCAACTGACTCGCGAGCTTTGATTACGGCAGCGATATCGGCCGCAGATTCAACGCGATGCTCTAACGCAAAACCTGAATCGGTCAAATAAAAACCTGGAAATGCATTTGTTTTATATCCAACTAATCCAATAGCTAAAGTCTCTAAGCGTTCAAGCGTTGCGCCCACATCGAGAATTGATTTAACGCCAGCGCAAACCACGGTGATGTCTAGCGTTGAGAGCGCGGTTAAGTCGGCAGATTCATCGAAAGATTCATTGGCACCACGGTGCACGCCACCTAGACCGCCGGTTGCGAATACTTTGACGCCAGCTTGTGCCGCTAAGTGAGCAGTGGCCGCAACTGTGGTTGCAGCTGACTTCTGGCTCGCTACCAAAACCGCTAGATCGCGGCTAGATGCCTTGCTAATGTCATCGCGGTTTGCGATCGCTACCAGTTGCTCATCAGTTAATCCGATATGGACTACGCCATCTAGAATCGCAATTGTCGCTGGAGTTGCGCCATGTTCGCGCACGATTGCTTCAACTTCGCGGGCCACATTTAAATTCGATGGGCGCGGCAATCCGTGGCTAATAATCGTTGATTCGAGGGCAACAATCGGCGAATTACTCGCAAGCGCAGCTGCAACCTCGGGCGAAAAGACAAGTGCGGATTTCATGCCCTAACCTTAACGCATGCATCTTCATCAAATCTTGCCGGCAATTGTTGCGGGGCTTGGGGTATTAGATGCTCGTGATGAAATCGGTGCTGGTGAATCGCCAAGTGGCCGCGAAGTACTTTTCTTAATCGATGGTTTAGGCGATGACGTAATTGATAAATATGCCGAATACATTCCGACGCTTTCAACCTTTGTCCGAAGTGGGCGAGTGCAGACTGCTTTTCCTTCGACCACGGCAACTTCGCTAGCAACTCTTACCACTGGCACTTTGCCAGGAGCACATGGCATGTTGGGTTACACCGTGCGAGTACCACGTAGCAATGGCCGAATTCTCAATGCCTTGAAGTGGGATGATCGAGTTGATCCGACTTATTGGCAACCAGTACCGACTTTATTTGAGCGAGCAACTGCAGCTGGTGTAAACGTTTCACATGTGGCAGCTAAGCGTTATGAAAATACCGGATTCACACAAGCGGTATTTCGTGGGGCAACTTATCGCGGCGCAAATGTGGTCGATGATTTAGTTGCACAAACTAAATTAGCTTTAGCTAAATCACCATCGTTGGTTTATCTCTACATGAATGATCTTGATTCAGCTGGCCACAACGATGGCGTGGGTTCTGATAAGTGGCTGGCGGCGCTAACCATGCTCGATCACATGGCTAAGCAATTGATTATTGAACTTCCGAAAGGAACCCGCATCTGGCTAACTGCTGACCACGGCATGGTTAATGTTGAAGAGAAAATTGTGATGGGTCGCGACAATCAATTACTAACTGGCATTGCCACGATTGCGGGCGAGCCTCGCGCCCGCCATTTATATCTAGATGAAGCACTTGATTCGCTGGCTGCCCGCAATGAGGTTAAATCTCGTTGGGAAGAATACTTAGGCAGTCGCGCTGATATCTATACCCGCGAAGATGCAATTACTGCTGGCTTATTTGGTCCAAATCTAAGTGCCGATACTTTCGATCGCATGGGCGAAATTATTGCGATCGCCAAAGGTGGCGTGATTTTGATTGAGGCAGAACGTGAGAGTTTAGAGAGCTCAATGATTGGTCACCACGGCGCACTTACTGAACTTGAGAATTACGTACCGTTATTGCAAAAGACGATTAATTAATCTTCATCTTTCTTCTGACCAAACATAATTTCATCCCAGCTTGGCACTTTTGCGCGACCTTGTACGCCATCTTTGGCAGACTCTGAATCAGCATCAGTGCGGATTGAAACTAAGCGAGGTGTTTCGCGGATCGCCTCTGTTGCACGAGGAGTGCGATCAACTTGCTCGGTATAAATCAAACCTGGCTCAAGTGGCGCGCGAGGTGCCGGAGTTTCTTCGCCAAGTAACCAGCGAGCATTGTCATCGAGAGCGTTTAGTGCGCGACGAGTTGGATCGTATTCCCATTGTCCAACACCATGACCGTCTGAAGTTGGATAAGTAACTTGGATAGTCCAGATGCCAGTTTCGATTCGCCAGCAGTTGTAATTAATCTGCGTGATATCAACACCGCGAGGTGCAAGACGCAGAACAATTGCATCTCCGAAATTAACTGGCTCGCGTCCGGGTTCTTTGCGCACGATTACTGTGGCAACTTGATCAACAATAAATTGACGTTCTTGCAAAATTGGACCGCTAAAGCGTTCTACTTTTTCAACGGTGATATTGCCATCTTGGGCAATTGATTCTGGCGATTCACCAGTACGCAAACGACGTTGAATTTCTTTAACTGAAATCGGAGCAACTTCTTCATCTTGCACAGACATCAAACGTGGTTGATTAACAGTAGAGCGCAAGGTGTCGCTAATGCGGACACTGAATTCTTTGCCATCACTATCTAGTAGAGACAGATATAGGCCATCTTCAGACTTGCCGTTCACGCGCAGTTCGCTCATAGTTTTCAGAGCCTAACCGATGAGCCGTGACATTAGCGGGATTTCAGGTGAGTAGAATTGTGTAATGACTGATGCAAAGTTGATCGCTGAACTTCTGGAATTAGCGAAACGAGTAGGGCGCGAAGCGGGCGAATTATTACAAAACCGCCCAGCAGCTTTTGAGGTTACATCGAAATCCACCGCTATCGATGTGGTCACGCAGATGGATTCGCAGAGCGAAAACCACATCGTTTCCGAAATTCTCAAAGCCCGCCCAGGCGATGGCATCATCGGCGAAGAAGGTTCTGAGCGAACCTCAAAATCAGGAATTACTTGGGTGATTGATCCACTCGATGGCACCGTTAATTATTTATATGGCTTGCCTGGTTGGAATGTGAGTATTGCGGCAAAAGATTCCGCCGGCGTTGTGGTTGGGGTAGTTGTTGCGCCAACGATTAATTCGACTTGGTCGGCTAGCCGAGGCGGCGGGGCTTTCCTCAATGATCAAGCGATTGCTTGCAACGAAGGCGTCGAACTTAACCGCGCACTAGTCGGAACGGGTTTTGCCTACGATGTTGATGCTCGGCCAGCCCAATTAGCCCAGCTTTCTGAGTTGCTCATTCGAATTCGCGATATTCGCCGAAATGGGGCAGCAGCTGTTGACCTCTGCCATGTGGCGATGGGCGCCCTTGATGGCTACTTTGAAAAGGGCTTGCAGGAATGGGATCTGGCAGCTGGCGGTCTAATCGCGGCTGAGGCTGGCGCCAAGGTCACTACCGTTGCCGGCACGACGATTGCCGCAGCCCCTGCCCTGCACGCCACGCTTGCATTCCGGCTAAGCCAGTAGCCCGAGCCGCAGCCTCGGGTCAGGTCCAGGCTCGATTTACGCTTAAGCGATGACCTGTGGCAAGATACGCAGTCTGCCGTGGTTATTTAAGCCGCGACTAGATCTAGATAAAGAGGACGAAAATGAACATTCTTGACGCCGTTGATGCAGCATCCCTGCGCAAAGACATCCCGCAATTCCGTGCCGGCGATGAGCTCAAGATTTCTGTTCGCGTTATCGAAGGTAACAAGAGCCGTCTTCAGGTTTTCCAGGGAATCGTAATCCGTCGCCAAGGCGATGGCGTTCGTGAAACTTTCACCATCCGTAAGGTTTCATACGGCGTTGGTGTTGAGCGTACTTTCCCAGTACACACTCCAGTTATTGAAAAGATCGAACTAGTAAAGAAGGGCGATGTACGTCGCGCCAAGCTTTACTACCTACGTGATCTACGCGGTAAGGCTGCCAAGATTCGCGAAAAGCGCGATGGCGTTGAAGGTTACGGCGATGGCATTCTTTCAACACCAGAACCTGTTGTTATTCCTGAGCCGGTAGTTGAAGCTGTTGTTGAAGCACCTGCTGTCGAAGAAGCAGTAATCGAAACTCCAGTTGTTGAAACTCCTGCCGTTGAAGAAGCAGTAGTAGAAACTCCTGCTGAGGTAGTTGCAGAAGCAGCGGCCGAAGATAAGCCAGCCGAATAACTTTCAAAGTTAAACGCGGTTTGCGCAGATGAGACGCAAGCGGACCTTCCTTCAAGAATTTCCTTTTCTAATTGTCGTTGCTCTTGTCGTATCACTTTTCATAAAAACTTTTGTAGTTCAGTTTTTCTTTATTCCATCTGGTTCGATGGAGAACACACTTCAGATCGATGATCGTGTAGCAGTAAATCGATTGCCATTTATCTCAAATAATATAAAGCGCGGCGATGTAGTCGTTTTCCGTGACCCAGATAATTGGTTGCCAGCTGCAGATGTAAGTGATGCACCTTTTGTGATTGCAAAAGCTAAAGCTGCTTTAGTAGCAGTTGGGGTTCTGCCAAACCCAGCTAAACAATACTTAGTTAAGCGGGTCGTTGGCGTTGAGGGCGATCGCGTAATTTGTTGTACAACTACTGGAAAACTTACGGTTAATGGCCAAGAAATGAATGAGCCATATGTTTTTGCTGGCAATGTGCCAAGCGATATGAACTTTGATGTCACGGTGCCTAAAGGAAAACTTTGGGTGATGGGCGATCATCGTGGCGCTAGTGCTGATTCCAGATACCACCAAGACGATATAAATAAAGGGTTTGTACCGCTAAATCGAGTCACTGGTCGCGTGCTTGCAGTTATCTGGCCAATTAAGAATATTTCTTTGGTTCCAAATGTTGATGCCTTAAATCAACCAGAAGTTAAAACCAAAACAAAGTAAATACTATGAAGGTGATCGAACAGCTACTTATTGAAGCTGGTATTTCCCCAATCGCCGGAGTTGATGAAGCCGGTCGTGGAGCTTGTGCTGGCCCATTAGTAGTGGCGGCAGTAATCTTGAAAGATCCGTTTCATCCTGATCTAGCGCCAGTGCGTGATTCCAACGAGATAAAAGAGAATAAACGCGAAGCGCTTTTTGATTTAGTTATTGAGCACAGCCTTGCTTACAGCATTATTGAAATTCCAGCTGCCGAAGTTGATTCACGTGGCGTGCATGCCGCGAATCTTGATGGCATGCGAAGAGCAGTTCAAGCACTTAACGTTTCCCCGGCTTATGTTTTAACTGATGGTTATGCAATCGCAGGTTTAGCGCTACCGAACTTAGCGGTATGGAAAGGCGATCAAGTAGTTCACACAATCAGCGCAGCTTCGATTCTGGCTAAGGTTTATCGAGATCGCATCATGCGCCAACTAGATGAGAAATATCCCGCTTATGGTTTTGCTGGACATAAGGGCTATATCACTGCCAGCCATAGTCAATTGTTAAATGCGAATGGCCCGTGCATAGAACATCGACGCTCTTTTGCAAATGTGGCAGCGCTTCTTAAGTAACCACAGCAGATATTAGAACACAAGGTGTTTTACACGAGTTAATTAAGTCAGAGTCGCTCCATAGCCTCTGGCGTTATGAGAACAGTTAAAAAGAAAAGTTTAAATCTCAGTACAGGCGCAGCCGGTGAAGAATTTGCTGCGCAATATCTGCTTAAACGCGGCGATGAAATATTGGCCCGCAACTGGCGAATCCGCGAAGGTGAACTAGATCTTGTTACCTTAGATCGCAGCGGGTTAATACATATGATCGAAGTCAAGACTCGCTCTTCGGCAGCATATGGTCATCCGCTGGAGGCAATAGATAGTGCGAAAGCCCATCGAATTCAGCGATTGGCGCTGGCTTGGTTAGCTACCAATGGAGCGCTGGGGTGTGATTACCAGATTGATGCAATCGCGGTATTGATAAACGCTGATGGTTCGCACACGATTGAATTACGCGCAAACGTTCTATGAGTTTGGGAATGACGTTCGGGGTTGGCTTGCAAGGGTTAGCCGGAAACTTAGTTACCGTCGAAGTTGATATCGCTGATGGATTGCCGGCCTACACCTTGCTAGGCCTGCCCGATGCGGCGCTTTCAGAATCACGTGATCGAGTTAGATCAGCGCTAACTAATAGCAACGAGCTTTGGCCTAATCGTAAAGTTACCGTTTCGCTATCGCCCGCCTGGTTACCCAAGAGCGGACCAAGTTTTGATTTAGCGATTGCGGTTGCATTGTTAATAGCTAATCAAACTTTGCCTACTTGCGAAGACACTGTTTTCTTAGGCGAGCTTTCACTCGATGGAAAAGTGCGAAGCGTGCGCGGTGCGCTTCCGGCGTTATTGGCTGCGGCAAAGGCGGGTATTACTCGAGCAGTAGTGCCAGCCGCAAATTTGGCTGAAGCTAAGTTAATGGTCGATCTAGAGATAATTCCAATGCAAACTTTGGCCGAAGTTCTGCGATGGCTGCGAACTGGCGAGCGAGCCGAAGCCGAGCCACTTGATCTGCAATGCGAAAGCGAAGATGGGCTATTGGATTTTGCTGATGTTGCAGGGCAACCGCGTGCGCGATTAGCTGCCGAGATTGCGGCAACCGGGGGACATCACTTACTTTTAATTGGCCCACCAGGGGCCGGAAAAACCATGATCGCGCAACGCTTGCCAACCATCTTGCCAAAATTATCTATTGCCCAAGCTCTCGAAGTCACTGCAGTTCACTCAATTGCGGGCACGTTAGGAAACCGCGCACCACAATCATTACTCGCACCATTTGTTGCTCCGCATCACACAACAACTCGAGTAGCGATGGTTGGTGGAGGTGCCCATGTAATCAGACCAGGTGCTTCTTCCCTTGCCCATAACGGCGTGCTCTTTATAGATGAGGCACCGGAATGCGGCCCAGGCATTTTGGATTCATTGCGGCAACCATTGGAATCAGGTGAAATCACGATAGCACGCAGTATCGGCAACTTATCTTTTCCGGCGCAATTCTTGCTTGTGCTAGCGGCAAACCCATGTCCGTGCGGAAAGTTCTCTGGTCGAGGGCGCAACTGTACTTGTACCTCGCAACAAGTACGGCGTTACTTAGGAAAATTATCTGGGCCATTGCTAGATCGCATTGATCTACGGGTCATTGTTGACCCAGTAAGTCGCATCGAGATGGCGCAGAATGAACTGGGCGAATCCAGCGCCGTCATTCGAGCCCGAGTAATTGCAGCTCGAGAAATCGCCGCAAAACGCTTTGCTAACGAAAGCTGGAAGCTAAACAGTCAGATTCCTGCGCGTGCACTACGTACGACATACCAACCAGAGAGAGTGGCTATGAATTTCTTACATGATGAACTTGATCGCGAAACTATTACAGCGCGTGGCTTGCATAAAGTAATTCGAACAGCATGGACGCTAGCTGATTTAAATCGACATGCAATTGCGACGCTAACTGATGTGAAACAGGCTTATGCCTTACGCGATGGGGTAGAGCTATGAGCGAACTAGTTGCCCGAGCTCGGCTTTTTGCAGCAGTTGAAGGCGGATCTTCCTTTTGGTCGCGCGAAGTATTTAGTAATGGCGCTAGCTATGTACTAGATCGAGCGCTAACTGGGGCTTATGACCCAATCAAATATGCTCGAACCATCGAGAAGTTGAAATTGAGTAACGCTGATCAATTGTTTCAATCTATTGCAGATGCTGGCGCAATTTTCTTAACGCCGCTAGACCCAACATGGCCACAATCCGTAAATGATTTAGCGGCACCACCAATTGCGTTAGTGATCAAAGGTGATCCAATTCTTCTAACTGGCAACTCGCTAGCGATAGTTGGAACACGTAACCCAACGCAATATGGCGTTCGCATCGCGCAAGATTTTGCCGCTGGTTTTGTAGATCGGGATTGGGCAATTATCAGTGGTGGTGCATACGGAATAGATGCCGCAGCACATAAGGGAGCGCTAGTTGCCGAAGGTGTGACCGTGGCAGTAATTGCTGCCGGCATAGATATAAATTATCCAGCTGGAAATTCGCGGCTATTTGCCGAGATTGCCGAACTAGGTTGTTTGGTTAGTGAAGTTACGCCCGGAACACCAGCTATTCCATCGCGATTTCTGACTCGCAATCGACTTATTGCTGCCCTCTCTAATGCGACGTTAGTTGTTGAAGCGGCATTTCGAAGCGGTTCACTTCGGACTGCTCGTGATGCAGCAGAGTTGATGCGTCCAGTCATGGCGATTCCAGGGCCAATCACTTCGCCAGTTAGCGAAGGTTGCCATCGCTTAATCGGCGAACGAGCTGCTGAAATCGTGACTTCAGTAGCAGATGCGGTGGAATTTCTCGCACCAATGTAATGAGATGATTGGCCAATGAGCACAGAGAATGAATTCCGATCGGGCTTCGTCGCCATTGTTGGCCGCCCGAATACCGGAAAATCAACTCTGGTTAACGCTCTCGTTGGCAGCAAAGTAGTTATCACGTCGCCGCATCCAAACACCACTCGTCACGCAATCCGCGGCATCGTAAATGAGCCAGATTTTCAGGCCATCTTGGTTGATACCCCCGGCGTACATAAGCCCAAGACACTTCTGGGCAAGCGCTTAAACGCGGTAGTTGAAGAGAGCCTTGATTCAGTCGATGTCATCATTATCTGTTTGCCGGCCGATGAAGAATCTGGTGCAGGTGATCAATACATTATTGATGAAATTGCTAAACACCCACGTAGCAAAAAGATTGCCCTAGTTACTAAAACAGATTTAATCAGCAAAGCAAATCTGGCCACTCGATTAGCCAGCATTATGGCGATGGCTAAAGGGTTTACTTGGGATGAAATCGTGCCGGTGTCAGCTGCCACTCACGAACAAATTGATTTACTCAAGAAGTTAATTGGCCAACAGTTAAAGCCTGGCCCAGAGTTCTACCCAACCAATATGCGCAGTGATCAAAGTGTTGAACAGCTAATCTGCGAATTGGTTCGCGAGGCCGCTCTCCGTGATGCGCGCCAAGAGCTTCCACACTCAATCGTGGTGACTATTGATGAAATGTCCGAGCGCGAAAAAACTGGCAGCCGCCCATTCTTCGATATACACGCCACGATTCACGTTGAACGCGATTCGCAACGTGCAATTTTGCTGGGTCACCAAGGCTCACAATTAAAAGATATTGGAATGCGCGCTCGTGCAGATATCGAGCGCGAACTAGAAGCCCGCATCTTCCTAGGCCTTCACATCAAGGTATCTAAAGAATGGCAACGCGACTCTAAACTACTAGATAAATTGGGCTTCGCCGAAAACTAATAATTCGGTTAGTTGAGTACTCTTTAGGCATGACGAAGCGACAGGAATTTCGAGTTTTAGAAACATTTAAAGATTTCGAAATTCGCGAATATGAACCCTGTGTTATCGCCGAAGTAGCAGTCCCGGCTGAATATTCAGAAGCATCAAGCCGAGCGTTTTCTTCACTCTTTGGCTACATCTCTAGCGGCAATAAGAATTCAGAGAAGATTGCAATGACCGCCCCAGTTATTTCGGCTCAAAAACCAAATGATTTAGGCACTTGGTACGTCTCGTTTGTGATGCCGACCGGTAGCAAATTCGAGAATATGCCGAAGCCAAATGATGCAAAAGTCATTCTCCGCGACCTAGTTTCAGAAGTCTGCGTCGCTTCTGTTTTCCGTGGCAGAGCATCTGCTGAACTTTCCAAGAAAATGGCGGATCAACTTCGTACGGCAGCAGCAAGAGAGAAATTAACTCTTTCGGCCGAAACTAGAATTTGCCGATTTGACCCGCCTTTTAAGCCAGGGTTCTTGCAATATAACGAGATCGTAATTCCGATTTCGAAGTAATTGAACTAAGAAGTGACCGAAGGTTTACGGCTAGCTAAGAATGAACCAATCATTACTAGCGGCAAGCCGATAATGATTCCGATTGTTAGCGGTTCAGAGAGAATCATTACGCCTAAGACAACAGCGATTGCAGTGTTTACGTAAGTTCCAATTGAAGCTCTAGCTGGCCCGATTTCCTTTAATACTATGAAGAATGAGATAAAGGCAAGCGCTGTGCTAAATACTCCGAGAGCTAGTAGTGAAGCGGCCGATTCCTTAGAGACAGTGCTGACTTCAGGAAATTGCACAATCATTAACGGGGCATAAGCGATAGAGGTAAATACCATGGCTAAACCGTTGATAGCGATTCCGGAAACATCAGGTAATTTTTGCGAGATCATATTTACGGCATACGAATAACTGATCGCAGCCAATAGCATCATGGCAATTGATAGTGGATCCGAACTTCCAATAATACTTTCGTATCCGACCAGACCGATCAGGCCGATAAAGCCAACTAACATTCCGACAAGTCGCTTGCTATGCCAGACCGTCTTATCGCCGGTCATTGAAGCAAAAATGGTTGACCAAATTGGCACAGTTGCGATCAATAACCCTGCTAAACCACTACTAATTTGCTTTTCGGCATTCGTGATCAGAATCCAGGGAATCATCATTTCAAAAATGGCATAAGGAAGAACGTATCGCCAACCGCGAATAGCATCCATTAATACCTTCTGATGCATTGCAATCGGAATCAATATTGCAGCACCAATCAAAACCCGACCACACACAATTACTGCAGGCTCAATATCCCTTACAGCAACCTTCATGAGGAGATAAGGAATACCCCAAAAAAGCCCGGAAACAGCAAAGTGGAAAAGAGCGCGACGGGACATGGTTTCCTTTAGTTAATCAAAGCTACTTGATTAGCGATTGATAGAGCGCAAGGGTAGCGGTCGCAACTGCTGGCCAACCAAATTCAGCAGCGGCGCGCTTGCGACCTGCCTCACCAAATTCCTTTAGTAGGGCTGGTTTATTCATTAATTCAATAATTGCTGCCGTCAAATCACTTTCAAGAGTTACGCCATCGCCATCGTAATTCACAAGCTTGCCAGTGCTGCCATCTGCGACAACTTCTGGAATTCCGCCTACTCGAGTTGCCAATACTGCAGTTTCACAAGCCATGGCTTCGAGATTAACAATTCCTAGTGGTTCATAGATAGAAGGACAAATAAATAAATCGGCTGAAGTTAAAAGTGCGCAGAGTTTTTCGTGAGGCAACATCTCGGGAATCCAAATTACATTTGATCGAGTTTTCTGCAGTTCTTCAATTAGCGCTTTTACTTCATTGCCAATTGTTTCTTCATCAGGACTGCCTGCTGCAAGCACTAGGCCATATTCGGCCGGCACGTTTTGCCAGGCTCGCAATAAATGCGCTAAACCTTTTTGACGAGTAATGCGGCCGACGAAAATTGCATAGCGATCATTAATTCCTAGTTCGACTAAAAGCGCGGAGTCAGTAGTTGGTTTAAAGCGATCAACATCTACGCCATTGCGAATCGTGACAACTTTGATTGGATCAACGTTTGGATAAGCGGCCAGAACATCAGCCCTCATTCCATCGCTAACTGCAATGATCGCATCGGCTGATTCGTAAGCGCTCTTTTCAGCCCATGATGAAATTTGATAGCCGCCACCTAATTGATCAGCTTTCCAGGGACGTAGCGGTTCAAGCGAGTGAGCAGTAATCACATGGGGGATACCGTGAAGCAGCGAACCAAAGTGACCAGCCATGTTGGCATACCAAGTGTGGCTGTGAATTACATCAACGTTCTGCAAATTGTTGGCAATGTCTAAGTCTGTTGCGATTGCTTGAACAGCTGGGTTGGCATCGGCAAAAGAGGCTGGTGTTGAATAACCAATCGCACCATCATCGCGAACGCCACCAAAACAATGAACGTCTACGCTAACGCCCTCTAACTCGCGAAGTGCTTGAGTTAACTGAACCGCATGAACGCCAGCGCCACCGTAAACCTGTGGTGGCCACTCTTTAGTAACAAGTCCAACTCTGGTCGTTTTCACTTGGTAAGGGTATCGTTAGGACATGGCGCGCTTTGAACAACCACTCGGTATCGTCTTAGCGGGCGGCGAAGGCAAGCGTTTAATGCCGCTAACTGCAGATCGAGCTAAACCAGCAGTTCCATTTGGTGGCTCGTATCGCCTAGTAGATTTTGTACTTTCCAATTTAGTAAATTCCGAGATGCGCAAAATTGCGGTTCTAACGCAATATAAGTCGCACTCACTCGACCGTCATATAACTACGACATGGCGAATGTCTACTTTGCTGGGTAACTACGTAACTCCGGTCCCTGCGCAACAACGTCTTGGTCCACGTTGGTATACCGGCAGCGCTGATGCGATTTTGCAGAACTTCAATTTAATTCATGATGAGAATCCAAAACACATTGTGGTCTTTGGTGCCGATCACGTTTATCGCATGGATCCTAGCCAGATGTTTGATTTCCATTTAAGTACTGGCGCCGGCGTAACAGTTGCCGCTATTCGCATGAAACGTTCTGAGGCTCATGAATTTGGCGTTATTGAATTGGCCGAAGATGGCGTAACCATTAAAGCTTTTCACGAAAAGCCAAGTGACCCACCTGCAATGCCAGGACATCCAGACCTCTCTTTGGTATCGATGGGTAATT
Source organism: Candidatus Planktophila sp. (assembly GCA_044374325.1). Lineage (GTDB taxonomy): Bacteria > Actinomycetota > Actinomycetes > Nanopelagicales > Nanopelagicaceae > Planktophila. The sequence continues at coordinate 2,263 of JBILOR010000007.1, read as the reverse complement.
ACATATTCAAGCGCGATGTCATGGAAGAAGCGCTAATTCTTGATTCTGAAGATCTAGAAAGCCGACATGACTTAGGCGGAAACATTATTCCGATGATGACTGCCAATGGTCTTGCAAAAGTTTATGACTTCGCTACAAATAATGTGCCAGGTGAGACTGAGCGAGATAAAGGTTATTGGCGCGATGTAGGTTCAATTGATGCCTATTACGACGCCCATATGGATTTAGTTTCGATTCACCCAATTTTTAATTTGTATAACCGTGAGTGGCCACTGCTAACTAATCCACCATCACTTCCGCCCGCTAAGTTCAGCGAAGGCGGTCTTGCCCAAGATTCAATTGTTGGCGCAGGTTCAATCATCGTCGGCGGTCACGTAAACCGCACTGTTGCTTCTTACGACGTTCTTGTCGAAAAGGGTGCATTTGTTGATGGCTCAGTTTTAATGCCTAATGTGCGCATCGGTGATCGCGCTGTAATTCGTAATGCGATCTTAGATAAAAGCGTCATAGTTGATCCAGGTGCTCAAATCGGTGTTGATCTTGATCGCGATCGCGAACGTTTTACTTTGTCGCCAGGCGGAATTGTGGTCGTTGGCAAAGGCGTACGCGTCACCGTTTAATTCGACAGATCAATTCCAGTTGTTTGTGAGATCGCGCAGCTCTTGATACTTTGCAAAGACCGATGGTGTTGCCTTTGCATTTACCTTTTCGACTTCACCAAAATTCCAGATCGGCGCATCAGTATTTCCAGATAGCGCCCAAGCAGCTTGTCGAGCGGCGCCATCGGCAACATATTCACCTGCAGGTGGGACCAATACTTCGCGACCAAATAGTGAACTAGCAATCTGAGCAACTGCTGGATTTTTTGCAGCTCCACCAATTAAGAGAATGCGATTAACCGCCACGCCTTGTGAAACAAGTGCACCAACTGCATCAACCAAACCACAAAGCATTCCTTCGATCATGGCGCGCGCAATATCTGCCGGATTCGAATTAGTTAGATTCATGCCAGCAAAGACACCAGTGGCATCAGGGCGATTAGGGGTGCGCTCACCTTCAAAATAAGGCAGCAAAGTTAGGCCATTAGCGCCAGCGTTAGCTGAAAGTGCTAACGCTGCAACTTCGTCATGAGTCTTACCTAAAATCTTGCAAGCGGCATCAAGAATACGAGCAGCATTTAAGGTGCAAACTAAAGGTAGGTAGCGCCCGGTTGCATCGGCAAAGCCTGCGACTAATCCGGCTGCATCATGCGTTGGAGTATTTGAAACTGAGAATGCAGTACCGCTGGTACCAAGTGAAACAATAACATCGCCAGGTTGGGCGTTTAAACCAAGGGCAGCACCTGCATTATCGCCAGCACCAGCGGTGATTGGAATTCCGCTAGGTGTTGTACCGCCAAATGCATTTGGAGCAACTATGCGAGGCAAATAGATTTCAGAGTCAAGCTTAAGTGCCAGATTTAAAATCTCATAGCGGTAATGCGAAGTAGTTGGATCAAAGTAGCCAGTGCCAGATGCGTCACTGCGATCAGTAAATAGTTTTTCGAAATCTTTACCACCTTGTAATTGCCAAGATAGCCAATCGTGGGGGAGGGCAACTGCAGCAACTCGCTTTGCGTTATCTGGTTCGTGATCTGCTAACCACCGCAATTTACTGGCAGTGAAAGAAGCAACCAAAACTGAGCCAACCTTGCGAGCAGTTTCAGCATCGCCACCAAGTTCATGATTTAAATCTTTGGCAGCTTGCGCTGAACGAGTGTCATTCCATAACAGCGCATCACGAACTACTGTGCCATCGCTATCTAGTGCGACCATGCCATGTTGTTGGCCACCAATTGCAATTGCTGAAACATCAGAGATTCCACCAGCGGCTGCGATCGCGTGGTCTAACGCAGCTGCCCAAAGCGTGGGATTGGCTTCGGTTCCATCGGGGTGACTGGCGCGGCCACTACGCACTAACTCGCCGGTAACTGCGTTTCGAATAACCAATTTCACAGATTGGGTCGAAGAATCTACGCCGGCAACTAGCTTTTGTTCGCTTTGGCTCATAGGGCAAGGCTAGACTGTGAGCGTCAACGTTGACCATATAAATGTTTAGATTTCTCAACTTGAATTCTTAGTAAATCTAATTGATATCGATATTGGAGTGTACGAAATGCGTATTGGAATCCTCACCGGCGGCGGAGATTGCCCAGGCTTAAATGCAGTTATTCGCGGTGTAGTTCAAAAGGGCATCAAAGAATATGGTCACGAGTTCGTAGGTT
>JBILOR010000061.1:0-6494 GCA_044374325.1 Candidatus Planktophila sp. | reverse complement strand
GCAGCGACGCGTCGTTCACGAGCTAAGGCTTTATCGCGCTTCTTTGCTTCTTTGCCAATTACTGGCGCAAGTGTTGAAACCTTGCGCTTTGATTCGGCATCTTTTCGAGAAGGTGTAGGACGACCTTTTTTTGCGGCTTCTTCAGTCATGGCCAAACTATAAGGCCAGCATGCGCTCTAGGGCGAGTTTGGAGTATTTGCGAACTTCTTCAGGCACGATGATTTGATTCACTACCTGCCCCTGAACCAAGGATTCCATCGCCCAAACTAGATGTGGCAAGTCGATTCGGTTCATGGTTGAGCAATAGCAAACCGTTTTATCTAAGAAAAGAATTTCTTTATCGGGCATCGTGCGCGAAAGGCGCTGCACCAAGTTCAACTCAGTACCGATAGCCCACTTAGAACCCGCTGGGGAATTCTTGACAGTCTGAATAATCTTTTCGGTCGACCCCACAACATCGGCGATTGAAACTACTTCGTGCTGGCATTCTGGGTGAACTAAGACTTGTACGCCCGGAACTCGCTCTCGAACATCGGCGACGTTCTGAGCACTGAAGCGGCCGTGAACCGAACAGTGACCACGCCAAAGAATTACTTTAGCTGCGTGCAGTTCTGCTTCCGTTCGGCCGCCCATCGGTTTCCAGGGATTCCAAACTACGCAATCGGTTAGCGACAGTCCCATCGAAAGAACTGCAGTATTTCGGCCCAAGTGTTGATCTGGCAAGAAGAGAATTTTTTCACCTTGAGTAAATGCCCACTCCATTGCACTTTTCGCATTAGATGAAGTGCAAATAGTTCCGCCATTTTTGCCAGTGAAACTTTTAATTGCAGCAGATGAATTCATGTACGTAACGGGGATAGTCTTCTGAGCGATTCCGAGTTCAGCTAATTGGTTCCAGCAATCATCTACTTGATTGGCAGTTGCCATATCGGCCATCGAACAACCAGCAGCTAAGTCAGGCAAGATCACCTTCTGATCCGAAGTAGTTAGCACATCAGCGCTCTCGGCCATAAAGTGAACACCACAGAAAATTACATATTCGGCCTCTGGATTATCGGCGGCAGCTTGAGCCAACTTAAATGAATCACCAGTAATGTCGGCGAATTCAATAACTTCATCGCGCTGATAATGATGGCCAAGAATCATTACTTTGGATCCAAGCGCCGCTCGCGCAGTACGTGCCCGTTCAACTAAATCTGGATCACTAGCCGCTGGTAATTCGCCGGCACAGGAGACCCCGCGTTCACTGGTTAGATCGCGTTCGCGTCCCATCAGAAGAAGATCGGTTAAGGCCATGGCGACATTCTCTCCAATTTTTGGGCTCCTGTCGCATTTGAAGTGCATGTTTGGCGCTGGCATGGCTACTATTAAGCCCTGATCGTTGAATTTTTAGGGGAGAGCAATGACTACTGAAGCCACAGATATTAAGACCACCAGCATCATCTTGTCCGATGTCGCAGCTAGCAAAGTTGCTGCCCTATTGGCTCAAGAAGGTCGCGATGATCTTTGTCTGCGAGTAGCCGTTCAACCTGGTGGCTGCTCAGGCCTTAAGTACCAGTTGTATTTTGATGACCGTAACCAAGATGGCGATATCGTTCGTGAGTTCGGCACCGTAAAAGTTGTAATCGACAAGATGAGCGATCCATACTTAATGGGTGCGACTATCGATTTTGTGGACACCATCGAAAAGCAGGGTTTCACAATTGATAATCCCAATGCGCAAGGTTCATGCGCTTGTGGCGATTCCTTTAATTAATCGCTAGAGCGAATTTAACTTAATGAAAATTGGTGTTGCCGGTTCTGTCGGCCTGGACCATTTGATGACCTTTCCGGGTAAATTCACCGACTCATTGGTGGCCGGTTCGCTCGAAAAAGTCTCACTATCTTTCTTGGTAGATGGTCTGGAAGTTCGCAGAGGCGGATGTGCGGCCAACATTGTTTATGGCATGGGTGTACTTGGTCTAAATCCAGTTTTAATTGCAGCCGTTGGCAAAGATTGGGCCGATTACGATGCCTGGTTACTTCGCCACGGTGTTGACACTTCACATGTTTTAATTTCAACGACTCAATTCACTGCACACTTCATGGTCACCACCGATACTGAACTAAATCAAATTGCTTCCTTCTTCCCGGGTGCTATGTCGGAAGCTCGAAATATCGAACTTGGACCGATCATGGATAAAACCGGTCGCTTCGATATTGTGGTTATTTCACCCGATGATCCTGAAGCAATGCTTCGACACTCTGAAGTTTGCCGCGCGCAAGGAATAGCTTTTGCCGCAGACCCATCACAACAGATGGCTCGCATGAGCGGTGAAGAAATTCGTCAATTAATTACAGGTGCTAAGTACTTATTCTTAAATGAATACGAGTTAGCACTAGCAATGCAGAAAACTGGCTGGACTGATGCTGAGATTCTTGATCTAGTTGAATATCGTGTTGTAACACTTGGGTCAAAAGGCGCAAAAGTTGAATCGAAAAATGGTGAGTTTGTTCAAGTCACAGTGCCAAAAGAAAAAGCAAAGATAGATCCGACAGGTGTGGGCGATTCATTCAGATCAGGTTTTATTGCTGGTTTAGCTTGGGGCTTAAGCCATGAACGTTGCGCGCAACTTGGTTCAATGATTGCAACTTATGTTATTGAAACTACCGGAACTCAGGAATATCGCTTCACGGCAGCTGAGTTTGTCGCGCGCTTTGCCGAAGCTTACGGAGACGCTGCAGCTAGCGAGATCGCTGCACAACTGAAGTAATAGCTCCAATAAGTTCGCGCACTTCGGTTTCAGTAACTCCGTGATGCAAAGTTATTCGTAAGTTACCTTCACTCTTCATGCCCAAAGCTGCAAGTACATGACTTGGCTGCATTTGCGCTGCAGTACAAGCAGAGCCAGAGTCCAAAACCAGATTGACTTCATTTAGTTGTCGTACTAAATCTTCGCCAACGCAACCATCTGCAACCAGGGCAATCGTTTGACCTACAGTCTCGGACAGAACGCCGGCAAAGGAAATCCCGATATTCGTAGCCGTTAGTGATTCTCTAATCAATTTATTTAGTTCACTGATTCGCAGACTTTCGGTTTCCGCTTCTTTCGACCAAGCATCAAGAGCAACAGCGCTAGCCAGTAGAAGTGGTAGCGAAGATGACTCTGGCGTTCTACGAACTCCTAGATTCGGTAGCGGGTTTTTCCAAGCCGCAGAATTGCGAATTGCCAATATCCCGATACCAGCCGGCCCTTGCCAACTTGTGGCATCAAAGATGGCGCTATCCCATCTACTAGGTAGGGGCAGATTTGGCGCCGCCGAGTAATCAAGTGCCACAAACGTTGGGTCGATCGCAGTAATTACAGAATCAACATCTTGCGTAATGCCGGTTTCAATATTGGCGCCTTGCAAAGCCAGAACGCTCTGCTGATTGACTTGAGGCAGTTCACAAATTCGCCCATTTGATCCGACCTTTAATATTTGAGTTTTACCGCCAGAATTTTCATGGACTACCCCGACCGCAAAAACACTTCGCCGATCAATGGAGGAGTGAAGCAGGGTGTGCTCTGTTTTTAATAAACCAGAGATAGCAAGATGCTGCCCGAGTCTTGGTTCACCGATAATTTCGATTTCACTGGGATGCAGGTTCAAGTTCTCAGCAATGGATTCGATAGCTTCATTTCTAAGAATTGCGGTCCGAGCTGAGTGATCGCCAATTTTCGCCGGATCTGCCCAGCCTTGCCCGAAAGCCTCAGTTAAAACCGCTGTTGCGGCAGGGTGGAGCGGTGACTGACTAGTGAAATTTCCTGTGACCCGAACCACGCGTCGAAGGCTACTCCTGACTGAAGCCGACGTCTAAGTGGGGGTCTATCCTTACGCTATGAAATTGAATACCACTCGCCGCGGCCTTTTATTACTGGGGCCAGCCATGTTTGCCCTAACTGGATGCGCCGTAGACGCTGATTCCGGATTTAGCGGCGATGCTTCGAGTGTAAACGAAATTTCTCATTCGTTATGGACGTACTCATGGTTAGCAGCTGCAGTGGTTGGCGTTTTTACGGCGATCTTGATCATATGGCCCGCTATTTTTCATCGTGCACCTAAGAATGGTCCAGAGTTTCCAAAACAAACGCAGTACAACATTCCAGTTGAAATTGCTTACACGCTAATTCCATTCATCATTGTGGCTGGTCTCTTTTATTTTACGGCGGTTAAGCAAGACCAAATCACTAAGCCACAAGAAAATGTTAAACACGAAATCGTAGTTAATGGTTTCCAGTGGTCATGGCAGTTCACTTACCTAGATGCAGGTAAAGATGTCACTTTCACTGGAACCCCAGCAAAGCCGCCAGTTCTAGTAGTTCCACAAGGTGAGCGAGTTCGTTACACAATTGTGGCAAATGATGTCGTGCACGGATTTTGGATTCCAGAGTTTATGATCCAAATGCAGAACTTGCCTGGAGTTACTAATCATCTGGAATTCACGGCTAACAAATTGGGTGAGTTTCCCGGTCGATGCAACATCCTTTGCGGTCGCAACCATGCGCAAATGCTCTTCACCGTGCGAGTTGTTACTCCAGCTGAATATCAAACCTACATTTCAAATCTGAAACTTGAAACAGAGAAGGCGAGCCAAGCATGACCACATATGCTCAACGTGAAGCAACCGATGGCGTCAATGCGCCAACAGTTGCACCAACGTCTAAAGGCCGCCATTTCGTACGCTTCATAACATCAACTGATCATAAGACGATCGGTTATCTCTACTTAATAACGACTTTCGCCTGGTTCCTAATAGGTGGGGTGTTAGCGCTGATTCTTCGTGCAGAGTTAACCCGCCCAGGTATGCAATTCATCAGCAATGAGCAGTACAACCAAGTTTTCACCATGCACGGAACCATTATGTTGCTTATGTTTGCAACGCCACTGTTCGTGGGCTTTGCAAATGTAATCATGCCTTTGCAAATTGGTGCTGCAGATGTGGCTTTCCCGCGCTTAAATATGTTGTCGTACTGGATTTACTTATTCGGTGGCATCATGGCATTCGCGGGCTTCTTGGCTCCAGGTGGTGCGGCTTCATTTGGTTGGACTGCATATGCGCCACTTTCTAATTCACAATATTCACCTGGCATCGGTGGTGATCTCTGGATCGTCGGTTTAGCCATTGGTGGTATCGGCACAATTCTCGGTGGCGTTAACTTCATTACAACAATCTTCACCATGCGCGCCCCAGGTATGACGATGTTCCGTATGTCGATCTTTAGCTGGAACGTTTTGCTAACTTCAATTCTAGTTTTGCTTGCTTTCCCACCGCTTGCTGCAGCACTGCTTGCGCTTGAATCAGATCGATTGTTTGGCTCACATATCTTTGATCCGGCCAATGGTGGTGCGATGCTCTGGCAGCATCTCTTCTGGTTCTTCGGACACCCCGAAGTTTATATTTTGGCGCTACCGTTCTTCGGTATCGCAACTGAGATCCTTCCGGTCTTTAGTCGTAAGCCAATCTTTGGTTATAAGGGTTTGATCGCAGCAACGATTGCAATTGCAGCACTATCAGTTTCGGTTTGGGCTCACCACATGTTTGCAAGTGGACAAGTGCTCTTACCGTTCTTCTCATTCATGACTTTCTTGATTGGTATTCCAACAGGCGTTAAGTTCTTTAACTGGATTGGAACTATGTGGCGTGGCCACGTTACTTTTGAAACTCCAATGCTCTGGGTGATGGGATTCTTAATCACCTTCCTATTCGGCGGAATCACCGGAATCATTCTGGCTTCACCACCACTAGATTTCGCAGTCTCTGCCTCATATTTTGTGGTTGCGCACTTCCATTACGTGCTCTTTGGCACCGTGGTGTTTGCGATGTTTGCCGGTTTCTATTTCTGGTGGCCAAAGATGACTGGGCGCATGCTCAATGAACGCCTCGGCAAGATCCACTTCTGGACTCTATTCTTCGGTTTCCATACAACTTTCTTGATCCAACACTGGTTAGGTATTAAGGGTTTCCCTCGTCGCTATGCAGATTACTTGGCTACTGATGGATTCACCACGATGAATATGATCTCAACGGTAGGGTCAATCTTGCTCGCCCTCTCAATGATTCCTTTTGCTATCAACGTTTGGATAACCCGTAAGTCACCTCTAGTGAATTGCGATGATCCTTGGGGCTACGGATCATCACTTGAGTGGGCTACCTCATGCCCACCTCCTCGCCATAACTTCTTAACGATGCCTCGCATTCGTTCAGAGCGCCCAGCATTTGATCTGCATCACCCACACATTAAGACTGAGGGGCACTAATTAAATGAAAGCTAATTACCGCCTCTTTGTTGGCCTGGCAATTTTTTATGCGATCACAACTTTCGTTTATTTCTACGTGGGTGGGGAACCACTAGGAGTATCGTGTCTGCTACTTAGCTCACTTTTGGCTGCAATGATTGGTTACTACGTTTGGTTTACTGATCGTCGAATTGGCGTGACACTTCCAGAAGATAATTTGCAGGGCGAGATTG
>JBILOR010000006.1:0-22581 GCA_044374325.1 Candidatus Planktophila sp. | reverse complement strand
GTTTCCGGTATTGCTGCGCTGCAGCATGGTGAAATGAGTGTCAAATCAATTCAAAAGTGGTTGGCTTAACCATGGCTGGAATTAACCGTAGCGCTGCTCAATTATTAGCAACCATCGTTGGAAATAAAAAAGTCGGTCAGTACCACCAAATTTTGATCAGCGTTGGCGAACTAGTTTCGCAGTGCAAGCCTGGCAACTTCGTAGCAATCAGTGTTGGTGGACCTAATTCAAGAATGGTTTTACGGCGCGCCTTCGCTATCTCGCGTACAACTACTTCACCCCAATTCGGCGGTGCGATTGAATTAATCGTGGCGCCACATGGAAGCGGTTCGTCTTGGCTCTGCGGACTCGCCGAAGGCGAACAAATCGATATTACTCTTCCGCTAGGAACAGCCTTTGGAATACCAACAACTAGTGTCAATGCGCTATTAGTAGGTGGTGGATATGGTTCGGCCCCGTTGTTTGGTTTGGCTGAGGTACTGAAAGAACGTGGTTGTCGAGTTGATATGTTGTTGGGTGCAAGTACAGGATCAAAGATTTACGCTCCGCTAGAAGGTAAGCGCAGTGTTAACTCGTTGCGAATCTTTACTGAAGATGGATCAATGGGAGAGACCGGCCGCATCACTGCGCCAATCGCGCAGTTAGTTTCGGAATTACAAATTGACGTTATCTATTCGTGTGGTCCGATGGCGATGTTAAAAGCGATCTCCGAGATTTTAAGTGGGGGAGATGTAGTTCATCAATGCGCAGTTGAAGAAGCAATGGCGTGTGGAATTGGTATTTGCATGACCTGCGTTCTGCCAGTTAAAGATGAGTCGGGCAAGATTAGTAACCTGCGTTCTTGTATTGATGGCCCAGTTATGGATGGCGCAGCCATCGAATGGGATCTCGTGGGCAAGACTCTGGTGCTCTAATGACGCAATTAGATTTCTCGACTACCTTAGGAAACGCTTGGTTTCCCGCTCCAATTTTTACAGCTAGTGGGTGCGCCAGTTCCGGAAAAGAGTTAGCGCAATTCTTTGATCTGCGCGACATGGGTGCGATAGTTACCAAATCAATCATGACCAAGCCTCGAGCTGGTCGTGCTACTCCACGAATGGCCGAGACTCCTAGCGGAATGCTTAATTCGATTGGTCTGCAAGGACCCGGCATCGATGCTTTCTTAGCTAATGATTTAGCCTGGTTAGTTGAACAAAAGGCTCGCATCATTGTTTCCATTGCGGGTGAAACTGCAGAAGAGTTTGCCTCTTTGGCTCGCCGGCTTCGAGGCGTTGCTGGAATTTCAGCACTTGAAGTGAACATCTCTTGTCCGAATGTAGAGAATCGTGGCATGGTTTTTGCCTGCCATCTTGAATCTGCGCAAACGGTTATTGAAGGTGTCCGTCGAACTATTGGTGGAGACTTGCCAATCATTGCCAAGCTCTCTCCAGACGTGACCGATATTGTTTCAATCGCTCGCGGCGTTATCGATGCCGGCGCCGATGGTTTAGCTCTAATTAATACCGTCCTTGGAATGGTTATTAATCCAAATACGATGCGACCTCATCTAGGTGGACGCACTGGTGGCCTATCTGGGCCGGCAATTAGACCAGTTGCAGTCCGCGCGATTTACCAAGTGCATGAAGCGCTACCGAAAGTTCCGATCTTGGGAATGGGTGGAGTTACATCGGGTGCTGATGCTTTTGAATTAATTCTGGCAGGTGCAAGCGGGGTTTCAGTTGGCACAGCTTCCTTCGGAAATCCAACTGCAATCTTGAAAATTCAGAACGAGCTACGTCAGATATTGACCGATAAAGGTTTCGCTTCAGTTCGTGAAGCTGTTGGTTTCGCTCATCGACCAGAAAGTAGCGTCCGATGAAAGCGCCAATTATTCTTGCCACTGATACTTCAGATTTAGAAATCGCGAAACAATGGGCGAAGTTAGTTGCGCCGCACATAACCGGAATTAAGTTAGGACTCGAATTCTTTTTAAATTTCGGCGCCGAAGGAGTTCGAGCAGTCTGTGCCGATCATGATTTAGACCTTTTCCTTGATCTCAAGTTGCATGACATCCCGAATACCGTTGGTCAGGCCGCCGCCGCGGTAGCGCATTTAAAACCTCGCTTCCTAACGGTTCATGCCTCAGGTGGTCAGGCAATGATTGCTGCTGCCGCGAAGGAACTTCCTGCAACCGAGGTAACTGCAGTAACGATCCTGACGAGTTTAGGTGATTCAGATTTAGTTGAAATCGGATATCGCAGCAACGCACTTGAAAGCGCAGTAGGCCTGGCTAATTTGGCAATTACCGCCGGAGCTAAAGCAATTGTCTGTTCACCAATGGAAGTCGCGGCAATCCGTTCGGCCATTGGCCATCAACCGGCCATCATCACACCAGGTGTTCGACCGATAGATGCAAGCGCACCAACTGACGATCAAGTTCGCACAATGACCCCGCTTGCTGCGCTTGATGCGGGGGCAAGTTACGTTGTTGTCGGGCGTCCTATTACTCGATTTTGGAGTCAGGGCGAAGCCGCATTCAGCGCAAATCTTGCGCAGATTTGTGAACCGCTCTTAGCCCGATAGATTTACCCCATGCAACCACCGCTACTCTCGCCAGAAGATCGTGCGCGAGCTCTAGCGAAGGCGGCGGCTTCGCGTAAACGCCGAGCTGAAGTAAAGGCGCAGATTAAAAGTGGCGAATATTCTCTTGCGCAAGTTTTCGAATTAAGTCAGAGTGATGAAGCAGTTGCAAAGATGAGAGTGTTCGAACTTCTAGAATCAATTTCAGGTGTTGGAAAAGTAAGAGCGCGTTCAGTTATGGAACGATTGAATATTTCGCCAACTCGACGGATACAAGGTTTAGGCGCCAAACAGTTACCAGCTTTGTTGGCGGAGTTCGCAGGTCCTACGCTGATTGAACGCGGCAAATTATTGGTGCTTTCTGGACCAGGGGGAGTTGGCAAAAGTACCGTTGCGAAAGAGCTGCGAAAAGTAGCAAACTTTTATGTATCTATAAGTGCTACAACCAGAAAACCTCGCCATAATGAACATGAAGGAGTCGATTATTTTTTCGTCACTGATTCCCAGTTCGAAGAGCGTAAAGCCGCAGGAGATTTTCTAGAATGGGCAGAATTTGCCGGCGCTAAGTATGCAACTCCTAAGTCGCAAGTTGAGGCTGCTTTAGCTCTCGGAAAAAACGTACTACTCGAGATCGACATCGCCGGTGCTGAGCAAGTGCGCAATGTTAGTTCCGAAGCCATTTTAGTATTTCTAGAACCGCCATCATGGGAAGAATTGGTAACGCGACTTGAGGCTCGTGGCACCGATTCAGCCGAACGACGGGCTCATCGCCTTGCTTTAGCGCAGGAAGAACTCGCTCATGCCCCTAATTTCGACCATCGCATCGTGAATCACTCGGTAACGCAGGTTCTTAGCGAACTGGTATCCTTGGCCTCTTGATCAACCCCGATTTTGCATCATTTCTTTGAACACCGCTTGCTACTGGAGGACACATGGACGGCATTACAAATCCACCTATCGACGAACTTCTCGATAAGGCCGGCTCTAAGTACAGCTTGGTTCTTTATGCGGCAAAGCGCGCACGTCAGATCAATGCTTACTACTCACAACTAGGCGAAGGCTTACTTGAATATGTTGGTCCGCTAGTTGAGACCCACGTTCACGAGAAGCCACTTTCAATCGCACTTCGCGAGATCAATGAAGGTTTGCTGACTATCGAGAATCTCGAGCCAACTGCTTAATTTTTCCCAATAGGCGGGGTATTTGAAATGCCAAAACGAATTAGCAAAGTAATTCTTGGCGTTGGTGGCGGAATCGCGGCTTATAAATCCTGTGATCTGCTGCGTCGAATGCAAGAGCGCAATTACGACGTTACGGTTGTGCCAACTCCTTCAGCGCTTAATTTTGTCGGAACCGCAACCTGGGAAGCTTTATCTGGAAAGAAAGTAACTACCCAGGTTTGGGAATCGGTCGAAGAAGTTCGGCACGTGAAACTCGCTGCGGAAAACGATTTGATTCTGATCTCGCCAGCCACTGCTGATTTAATAGCTCGCATTGCAATGGGTCGCGCCGATGACTTGCTAACCAATCTAGTTTTAGCAAGTAACGCAGTTAAAGTCCTGATTCCAGCCATGCATCCGAATATGTGGAACAACCCGGCAACAGTTGCAAACATTGCGCTCTTGAAAGAACGTGGTTTCCACGTCATGCGTCCAGCTACTGGTCGTTTAACGGGTGCCGATAGCGGAATAGGTCGACTACCTGATACTTCGGAAATTCTTTCCTACTTAGCTTCGGTAATTTCTGACGCCCAAGATTTTCTCGGCAAAAAAGTATTAGTCACTGCCGGTGGAACTCGCGAAGCAATTGATCCAGTCCGATATATCGGAAACCGGTCTTCTGGAAAACAAGGTTATGCAGTTGCACAAGTAGCACTTGAGCGTGGGGCTGAGGTCACAATTTTGAGTGCCAACGTAAATTTACCTGATCCCGTGGGAGCAACCGTCGTTCGGGTTGAAAGTGCAAAAGATTTAGAGATCGAATTAAATCGACACTTTCACAATACAGATTTGTTAGTAATGGCAGCTGCAGTTGCCGACGCAAGACCCTCACAAGTCGGTGCCGAGAAGTTAAAGAAAGATTCATACCGCGAGATTTCACTAATCGAGAATCCAGATTTAGTTGCCGAGATTTCAAAGCAAAAGCAAGGGCAAGTAATAGTTGGTTTTGCAGCCGAAACCTCATTAAATGTGGCTGAAGCTAATCGCAAACTGCTCGCAAAAGGCTTAGATCTAATCTATTTAAACGATGTTTCAACGGGTGAAATTTTCAGCAGTGATTCAACTCGAGGGATTCTTATCACTGCCGATGGAAAAGAGATACCAGTTAGCGAGAGCAATAAGGCGACACTTGCAGGCCAATTGCTCGATCTGGTCGTTGATAAGTTAAATTAGCCTAATGTCAAAGCGCCTATTTACTTCAGAATCTGTAACCGAAGGTCATCCGGATAAGATCGCAGATCAGATTTCCGATGCAATTCTTGACTCGTTGTTGAGCCAAGATTCTAAATCGCGTGTTGCAGTTGAAACACTAATCACAACTGGACAAGTCCACGTTGCTGGTGAAGTAACAACTAACGGTTATGCCGATGTTATGAGTATTGTTCGCGACACAGTCTTGAATATCGGTTACGACTCATCCGATAAAGGTTTTGATGGTAATTCTTGTGGTGTATCTCTTTCTATTGGTCAGCAATCTCAAGACATTGCCCAAGGTGTCGATGACGCTTACGAAAAGCGCTTAGATTCATCAATTGATCCACTCGATCTACAAGGTGCCGGTGACCAAGGCTTGATGTTTGGTTATGCATGTGAAGACACTAAAGAGCTGATGCCACTGCCAATTTCGTTAGCACACCGACTTGCTCAACGTTTATCTGCGGTTCGCAAATCTGGCGAGTTGGCCTATCTGCGTCCCGATGGAAAAACTCAAGTAACCATCGAGTACGACGGCGATAAGGCAGTTGCGCTAAACACTGTTGTTATTTCTTCACAACATAGCGCCGATGTCGATGTTGCCAAGAAGTTAACCCCTGAGATTATCGATCTTGTAATCAATCCAGTTCTGGCCGATGTTGATCTGCCAAAGGCAGATCTGCGCACTCTAATTAACCCAACTGGCCGTTTCGTAATTGGTGGGCCAATGGGAGATGCCGGTCTAACTGGTCGCAAGATCATCGTTGATACTTATGGCGGCATGGCTCGTCATGGTGGCGGCGCATTTAGTGGCAAGGATCCATCAAAGGTTGACCGCTCTGCAGCCTATGCGATGCGGTGGGTTGCAAAGAATATTGTGGCCGCCGGTCTTGCCTCACGCTGTGAAGTTCAGGTGGCTTACGCAATTGGAAAAGCTCAGCCAGTTGGTCTCTTCATCGAAACTTTTGGTACCGAAAAAGTTCCAGTTTCACGAATTCAAGATGCAGTTCTGTCGGTATTTGACCTACGTCCGGCTGCGATCATTCGTGATCTTGATTTACTGCGACCAATTTATTCGCTCACCAGCGCTTATGGACATTTCGGTCGCGAGCTACCCGAATTCACTTGGGAAAAGACTGATCGCGCTGCTGCTCTACAAGCTGCAATCAAGTAAAGGCCCAAGCACAACCTTCATCTCATAGACTTGAGTTCATGCTGCGACCGTTAAAACTAAAGATGCAACGAGCCGCGCAGCCGGCTGGGCCAGCGGCTAGTGAATTGCCCGTCGCATCAGTTTGGGTTGACACTGCGATTTCAACTTTAACTGAACCTTTTTCTTACTTAATTCCGGAGAAACTTAGCTCTCAAATAACTATAGGTTCCCGCGTGCAGGTGCCATTTAAAGACAAGCATCTTGAGGGAATCGTAATTGACCGAACCGCTTTGACTACAGATTCCCGAGAACTGAAATCGGTTTATAAGTTATTGGGAGAGTTCCCAGTTGCAAACCAAGCGACCATTGAATTAATTTCGTTGACTGCCAGTTTTTGGGGTGGCTCGCCATATGACGTTATTCGAAGTGCGATACCGCCTCGTGTGGCAGCTGCGGAGAAGGGCTTAGCCGTCACCGCTACGGCGATGCATTCGAAAACGGATGCATCGGCCACCTTCCACTTGTTGCCACCAAGGTTAGATCCCATTTCTGCCTTGCTCTCTTTGCTAACGGCAAGTAAAACCATCGGTGCTAAATTGGTAATTGTCCCAACTGCGCGCGATTTGAATCGTTTGGCGGGGTTGCTCGTAAAGGCAGGCATTGACTTCACTTCGCTCGATTCAAATCTGCCCCGAGCCGAACGCTATCGAAACTTTCTTTCGGCGTCACTTGGTGGTGCTGAACTGGTAATCGGCATGCGTGGTGCAATTTTTGCACCTATACCGGCACTTTCCGAGATTTATCTACATCAGGAAAATAGCGAGCATTATTACGAACGGCGCAGTCCACATTGGAATGCTCGCGAAGTAGCTTGGATCCGCTCAAAACTTTCAAATGTAAGTCTCCATCTAACTGGTTATGTCCCGAGCTTAGATGTCGCGATAGATATCGATAAGAAAGAGATTTCATATCATGCTTCGAAAGCGAAGATTTCGGTTATCGCACGGGCCAGTAGTAACGGTGAATTGATTCCAACTAAGATTTATCAACAGGTGCGTAAGTCGCTAGCCACTGGTCCAGTCTTGTTCCTGGTTCCGACTAAAGGTTATGCAACGGCAATTAGCTGTGCTAAATGTCGAAACGTCGCAATTTGTGAATGCGGTGGCAAGCTAAGCAAAAGTAGTGCAAAGAGCGAACCGGCCTGTGTTTTGTGCAGAAAGAAATATCAGAATTGGAAATGTGGATGGTGTGGCGAGGCCAGAATATTCCTGGCCAGCCGCGGCATCGAGCGATTCGCAGAAGAGATCGGCAGATCATTTCCCAATCAGATCGTGATTCAATCGACCGGAACTGATCCGCGGGACGTGGTCAATGATGAACCTGCATTGGTAATTTCTACACCTGGCGTAGAGCCAATCACTGAGAATGGATATTCGGCGGTCGTAATATTGCAAGTAGATCGCTTCTTAAGTTCAAGTGCTTCAAATGGCGTCGAGAGTGCCTATTCGAACTTCTTTTCTGCAGGTGCCTTGATTGGTAACGATGGTGTTATCGCCTTGGTTCATGATGATGGCGCTCCAATTACTAGTGCGCTGGCAACCTGGAATCCCGCTACGATTTCAAAACGAGAAATTGAACAACGTATCTCACTAAGACTTCCGCCAATTTCTGGCGCCGTTCTAGTTTTGGCAGATTCGGCCGAACTGGTAAGGCTTAAGAGTGCATTAGTAAATGCCACTGAAGAAAGCAGAGCGCCCAAGTCGCTGAGAGTTTACGGTCCGACTGCTAGTGAAGGTGCAAAACTCACGCTCTTGGTCGATCCCACTGAACAGTTAGAACTAGTTTCGTTATTGCGCGAAATCAATAAACGGCGGGCCATCTCGAAGAAACCGCTATTGGCTTATCGTGTAAATCCATACTCACTCGATTAGGGCCGTGCTGTTGATAGGATTGCGCCTATGTCGATTCAACCTATCCGTCTTTTCGGAGATCCAGTGCTGGTCACTCCAGCGGTGAACGTAGTCGACTTCGATAAAGAGTTACGAACTTTAGTAGCCGATCTAACCGAGACGATGCTCGATGCCCCGGGGGCTGGTTTAGCAGCGCCACAAATCGGAGTTTCGTTACGCGTATTCGTATGGGACGTTGATGACGAGCTTGGCCACCTGATTAACCCAACTTTGGATTTAAGTGATGAACTGCAAGATGGTGAAGAAGGCTGCTTGAGTTTTCCAGACTTACGTTATTCGACTCCTCGTGCAATGCGCGTGGTCGCCAAAGGCTTTAACATGCATGGCGATCCAGTCACAGTCGAAGGTAGTGAATTTTTAGCACGGGCGATTCAACATGAGACAGATCACCTAGATGGCATAGTTTTTATCGATCGATTAACCACAGCTGATCGCAAACTGGCGATGAAAGAAATTCGCGAATCAGAATGGTTTGGCTCGGCAATAGCAAGCGGTACTACGCCAGTTATTAAAGTTTCTCCGCATTTCACTAATGGTTTAGGAAACTAGTGAAGATTGCGGTTGCCGCGTCACCTGAAGTTGCTATTCCAACTCTGGAGTATCTGCGTTCCTCTGAACATGATCTCGCATTAATCATCTCACGTCCCGATAGCCCAGTTGGTAGGGGTCGTGAACTAACACCGACAGCAGTTTCCAGTTGGGCCATTGCAAATGGAATTGAGCTTTATCGGCCAAGTAAAGCGGCGGATTTTGATGAAAGGTTAAGGAATTTTGATTTAGCAATCACTATCGGTTACGGCCTTTTACTTCCTGAGTTTTTACTCAACCAGCCAGAGCACGGCTTTATCAATCTTCATTTTTCACTGTTACCAAAATTGCGAGGTGCCGCCCCTGCGCAACGAGCGATCATTGAAGGGCTTTCTGAAACAGGCGTAACAGTGTTCCAACTTGATGCAGGCATGGATACTGGCCCGATCTTTTTTCAAACTGGACATCCAATCAATCCAAACATTACAGCTGGTGAACTACTTGCTGAATTAGCGCAATTAGGTCCAAGTGCTATAGCTCAAACTCTTCTTGCGATTGAAAGTGGCATTACACCTGTAGCCCAAGATCACTCGTTAGCAACTAGTGCAGCAAAATTAAGTAAAATCGAGGCTCAAATCAATTGGTCGGACTCAGCAGAAAAGATCGTGAACAAGATTCTAGGTTTCGCCCCTAACCCTGGTGCGACTTCAAGGTTCCGGGGTGAAGTTCTGCGAATTATGAGAGCGAAAGTGAGCGAACAAGTACTTCCGGTAGGTGAAATCAGTTTCACAAGTGGATCCGTCTTTGTGGGAACTAAAACTAACGCCGTCGAACTTACTGAAGTTACTCCGGCTGGCAAGAAAGCAATGGCTGCATCGGCTTGGGCTAATGGCGCACGTCTGAAAGATGGAGAAACCATTGAATAAACCGGTTCCGCGCACCTATAAGCGCGCTAATCCCGATGCAGTACGCCTTCTAGTTTTTGACTTGTTAACCGAAGTGAATCGAAGTGATGGATACTCAAACCTTCTATTGCCGCAAGCGTTAACGGCAAGCAAGTTCGATGATCGAGACAAAGCCTTTGCAACTGAATTGCTTTATGGAACACTGCGCATGCAGGGCCGTCATGACTGGATTCTGGCCCAGGTTTCTAATCGCCCTTGGGATCAAGTTGACCCTGGTGTTATAGATGTCGGACGAATGGCGCTTCAACAGATTCACGAGATGCGAGTGCCCGATCATGCAGCAGTTTCGGCTTCAGTTGATATCGCTCGCAAGCGTCTCGGTGAGGCGCAAGGTTCATTTCTTAATGCTTTACTTCGTGCAGTTTTAAAGAAATCACTGGAGGAGTGGCTAGCTCCGCTTGCAGATTTTCAAGATCCGATTGAACGTCTTGCTATTCAATATTCACATCCTCAGTGGATCGTATCGGCCTACTTCGACTTGCTAAAAAATGAAGTAGATGTGACAGCAGCTCTGAATGCGAACAATATTCCAGCGCAACCAACTTTAGTTTCTTGGCCGGGTCGATCTTCTCAGGCAGAACTTATCGAACTCGGGGGAGTTCCGACAAAATACTCACCTTATGGAGTTCGATTATCGGGTTCACCAGGTTCAATTCCAGCAATCAGAGAGCGACGCGCTGGTGTACAAGATGAAGGTTCTCAATTAGTTGCCGAAATTTTTACTTCCGTGAGTAAAGCCGCAAATGATTGGCTTGATCTCTGCGCTGGACCAGGTGGCAAAGCGGCACTTATTTCCAGCATCGCAGCCCTCGGCGAACACACTTTTACCGCTAATGAAATTTCGCAACCGCGCGCTAACTTGGTTTCTCAAGTGGTTGAGTTTGGCCAAGTAATCATTGGCGATGGTCGCGATATCGCCAAGACCGGCCGCACCTTTGATGCGATCTTGGCCGATGTGCCATGCACTGGGTTAGGCGCTCTACGGCGTCGCCCTGAAGTTCGTTGGCGAAGGACTCTTGCCGATCTTCGCACTCTAACTGATCTGCAAATTGAATTAAGTGATGCGGCGATTTCCGTACTGAACCCGAACGGCTATTTCGCATACGTGACCTGTTCGCCACATCTAGCCGAAACTAGATTCCAAGTATCAGCTATTCTCAAAAAGCATCCAGAGTTAACTAAAGTAGATCTTCGTCCATATTTTCCAGCTAAGTTAGAAAGTGCGACCGACGATGGTTCGCTATTACTTTGGCCTCAAACGCATAACACGGACGCTATGTTCATGACTATCTTTCAGAAGTCTAGTTAGGCTTATCAACATGGCTCATCAGATCCGCATCACACCTAGTATCTTGAACGCAGATTTCAATAACTTAGGCGCTGAAATTGAACGGATTTCTGGCACATCTGATCTAGTCCACCTCGACGTTATGGATAACATTTTCGTACCTAACTTCACATTTGACTTCGCTCATGCATCAGAAATCATTTCAGTTAGTAAATTGCCAGTGGATGCGCACCTCATGGTTGCCGACGTTGATCAGATCGCTCCGAAGTATGCTGAGGCTGGCTGTGCGAGTGTGACTATTCACGCCGAGGCTACATCTGATATTCGACGCACTTTGAGAGCAATTCGTAGCAATGGTGCGCGCGCATCTTTAGCTCTTAAACCCAAGACTTCACTCGATCTATATTTAGAGTTCTTAGATGATCTAGACATGCTGCTGATCATGACGGTCGAGCCAGGTTTTGGCGGACAGAAATTCATGTCAGATCAATTACCGAAGATTGCGCAAGCACGCAAAGAGATCGGAGACAAAGCCATTTGGCTACAAGTTGATGGCGGCATTTCACTCGAGACTATTGAGTCTGCGGCAATCGCGGGTGCTGACACTTTTGTCGCCGGAAGTGCGGTCTTTAATAGCGCAGATCCAGCACAAATGGTCGCCGTTCTTCGCCAGAAAGCTACTTCAGTTCGCAATTAGTTCCAACCTTAATTGTGGTTCGCGAAGCAAGCCGGTGAAGTAAACTGAGCCCATGAAGTCATTTGAATCCCTCTTCGCCGAACTAGCCGAGAAAGTTGCTGCCCAATCGCCTGATTCGGCTACTGTCGCTGCAGTTAATTCAGGCGTGCATTCAATCGGCAAGAAAGTTCTAGAAGAAGCTGGCGAGGTTTGGCTTGCTGCCGAACACGAAGGCAATGAGGCGCTAGCTGAGGAGATAAGCCAATTGCTTTACCACCTGCAAGTTCTCATGTTAGCTCGCCAGATTTCACTCGCCGATGTTTATCGATACTTGTAGGAGTACTCAATGATACGTATTGCAGTTCCAAATAAGGGTTCTCTCGCCGATTCTTCAATAGCTATTCTGAAGGAAGCGGGTTATCGCCAACGTGTTGATGCTCGTGATTTAGTTTTATTCGATCCGGAGAACGGCGTTGAGTTTTACTATCTGCGCCCACGCGACATTGCGATTTATGTTGGCTCTGGCGAACTAGAAGCCGGCATCACCGGTCGCGATCTATTAATTGACTCCGGTGCGCCAGCGAAGGAAATCTTGAATCTGGGCTTCGGTGGATCGACTTTTAGGTTCGCAGGCAGTGCAGATCGTGAGTGGCGGATCAGTGATTTAACCGGAAAACGAATCGCGACTGCTTACCCAGGTTTGGTGGCCAGCCACCTAAAGGAACTGAAAATTTCAGCAGAAGTAGTTCGCTTAGATGGCGCAGTAGAAAGTAGTGTGCGCTTGGGTGTTGCGGACGTAATTGCCGATGTAGTCAGTACTGGAAACACATTGCGACAGGCTGGTCTGAAGATTTTTGGCGAGCCTATTCTGCAAAGTGAAGCGGTTCTGATCAAGAATTCTAGCCAAGCAGATGGCCTAGAAATCCTCATGCGACGTTTACAAGGCGTGGTTACTGCCAGACAGTATGTGTTACTCGACTATGACATTCCTAAA
This sequence comes from Candidatus Planktophila sp., assembly GCA_044374325.1. Taxonomy (GTDB): domain Bacteria; phylum Actinomycetota; class Actinomycetes; order Nanopelagicales; family Nanopelagicaceae; genus Planktophila. Next base: position 10,034 of record JBILOR010000006.1, on the reverse strand, counting down.
AGTGCACTTGATCGCGCATGTGAATTGACACCAGGACTCGAGTCTCCAACTATTTCACCCCTTCAAAAGGCTGACTGGGTTGCAGTCCGCGCAATGGTTCCACGACAAGATACAAATGCCGTGATGGATGATCTCTGGACTATTGGCGCCCGTGGAATTCTAGTAACCGATATTCACGCATGTCGTTTATAAATTAAATATTTGCAGCTTCAACATCTTCGCGAGTAATGCCCAATAAATAGAGAACTGAATCGAGATAAGGCGCAGTTAGCGAACTATCAGCTGCTGCGCGCACTGCTGGCTTTGCATTGAAAGCAATTCCAAGTCCGGCGGCTGCAATCATGTCTAAGTCATTTGCGCCATCGCCAATTGCGATCGTCTGCTCAAGAGTCACGCCAGTTTTATCCGCAAAATCACGAAGAGCTTGGGCCTTTGCTGCTCTATCAATAATTGGGCTTATAACTTGACCGGTTAATTTTCCATCAACGATCTCTAGGCTATTTGCGCGAAAGTTACTTATACCTAGGTCGGCGAGCATAGGTTCAATTACAGCACTGAACCCGCCTGAGACAACAGCGACCTCGTGACCCAGCTTCTGCAGCGTCTTCACTAGAGTTCGAGCTCCTGGAGTTAACTTAATTTCATTTCGAACCTCGGTCAGGATCTCTTCAGATGCACCTGCGAGCAGCGCAACACGAGCGCGCAGTGAAGCTTCGAAATCCAACTCACCAGACATCGCGGCATTGGTTATCTCGATTACTTCTTTCTCAACGCCAACTTTTGCTGCAAGCAATTCAATGACTTCTTGCTGAATCAAAGTTGAGTCAACATCCATGACGACTAATTTCTTAGCCAATCGAGCCAGTCCGCCAGGGGAGACCGCGATATCGATTCCGACCTCGCGCGATACTAGTGCCAATGATGTTCGCAACTGCTCGACACTAGCTGCGGAAACCTGGAACTCAACTGCCGTTACCGGGTAAGACGCGGTGCGAAAGATTCGCTCAATGTTGCCACCTTGAGCGGTGATTGCAGTGGCAATCGCCGCGATTGCACTTGGCTGAAGTTTCTGCGCCAAGGCGACGACATGTAAGAGCCCTTGCTTTGCTTGTATCGAACTAGCGCTGGAATCAGAAAATAGGGCGGCTATATCTACGCCCAACTTGGCTGCGCACTCTTCTAGGTCGGCCTCAATTGCCTTGCTATGTGCCGGGCTCAAGCCAATCAAGACCGTCAGAACTAATCGATCACTAATGACGACCTGTTCGATATCTAAAACTGTGATCGCAAAAGGTTCCAAGGTGGCAAAAAGCGCTTGTGTGATGCCGGGGGCATCGGTGCCGGTTAGAAGGATTAGGCCAGTGTGTTGCGCATCGCTGCTCATATGCGCAGATTACCGTGAATTCACGCTATCTTTTCGCTCTATGGCAAGCGATACCGTTTTAACTCTCGACGAAATAACTGTTCGTCGAGGGGCCTCAACAATCTTGGGGCCACTTTCGCTGACCTTGCATACCGGCCAACGATGGGTGATTTTGGGTCCCAATGGCGCTGGCAAATCTACGCTTTTACAACTGATTGCAACTCGTATTTTTCCATCTTCTGGCTCAGCTCAAATTTTGGATAAGGCTATGGGCAAAGTTGATCTCTTTGAATTACGCACCAGAATTGGATTGGTCTCAGCAAGTAGCACAACTTCAATTCCCGACGATGAACTAGTTCGCGATGTTGTGCTAACTGCAGCTTATGCAATCAGTGGCCGATGGAATGAAAGTTATGATCTCTGGGATGAGTCGCGAGCAATCGCGCTTCTTACCACTTTCGGTGTTCGTAACTTAGGCGATCGCACTTACGGAACTTTGAGTGAAGGTGAACGAAAGCGCGTAACAATTGCTCGGGCTTTGATGGTGGATCCCGAACTGATTCTGCTAGATGAACCAACGTCTGGGTTAGACCTGCCTGGACGCGAGGATCTCCTTGCCCGTTTTGCAACTTTTGCAAGTGACCCAGCTTCGCCAGCCTCAGTGATAGTTACTCATCACCTGGAGGAGATTCCAGTAGGCACAACCCATGCGCTCTTGCTTAAAAATGGCTTAATTGCCTACGCAGGCGAGATTGATGAAGTCCTTACTACTGCAAATGTTTCCGATGTTTTTAATTACCCGCTGACGGTTTCCAAAGAAGGTTCTCGGTTCTTTGCTCGCGCAAATCGATGATAGCTGGCGGCCACTTTTCGCTGGGTATAAATCTGAATTAAGCAAGATCGAAGCAGTGATAAAGACACAACCGATAGCGCCAGCTCTTGAAGATGTGCTTCGAGTCTTTAAGTATCCAGTAAACCATTACCGATGTGTAATCGTGGGACAAGATCCTTATCCGACACCAGGCTTAGCAACTGGTTTAGCTTTTAGTGTAAACCAAGAGATCACAAAATTGCCGGCCTCACTGAAAAACATTTTCATTGAGTATGTTTCGGACACGGGATATCAGTATCCGAAGTCTGGAGATTTATCGGATTGGGCGAGCAACGGAGTAGCGCTTTTAAATACTTCTTTAACGCTTAATCTGGCTGATAAATCTGAGCATCTACGAATTGGTTGGCAAGTCATTACCCAAGCTGCCTTGGACGTTCTGGCTGCTCAGGGATGCGTCGCGATTCTTTGGGGGAGCCAAGCGCAAAGAATGGGCTTGAGCTTTAATGTAACTCAGAAAGTTCAGTCGGTACACCCCAGTCCATTATCGGCGTATCGGGGTTTCTTTGGCAGCAAACCATTTACTCGAACCAATCAGCTATTGATTGACTCAGGACAACAACCCATAAATTGGCGCTTGTCGTAAAAAAGAAAACGGGCCACGATTTCTCGTGGCCCGTTCTGCTAAAGGTTTTACTTAACTTATGCAGTCCAATTATTAATTGGTGATGATAAGAAGTAAATCATGAATAGTCCTGATACGAAGTAAAGCAAAGCGTGTACTTCTTTAGCACGGCCTTGGAAAACTCGAATCAGTACGTGAGTGATAAAACCAGCGCCAATACCTACTGAAATGTTGTAAGTAAATGGCATCAAGATGATTGTTAAGAATGCTGGAATCGCGATTCCTAGATCATCCCAATCAATATTCTTAATCTGGCTCATCATTAGGAAACCTACGATGATTAGTGCTGGGGTAGCAGCCTCGTAAGGAATAATTGCAACCAACGGTGCCAAGAAAGTGGTTAGCAAGAAGCAAATTCCGGTAACGATCGAAGCTAGACCAGTGCGTGCGCCTTCGCCTACACCTGAAGCTGATTCGATATAGCTAGTATTCGATGAGATACCTGCGGCGCCACCTGCAGCAGCTGCAACCGAGTCAACTAACAAGATCTTCTGAATGTTATCTACGTTGCCATCTTTATCGGCTAGTCCTGCCTCGTGGCCGATCGCTGTAACAGTTCCGACAGTGTCGAAGAAATCTGAAAGCAGCAATGTAAATAGAAGCAGAATTGCTGCAACCAAAGTTACGTTATCAAGCTGGAAAGCTCCGAATAGATCGAATTGTCCAGTGAAATCAAACTTAGGTGTCGCCACAATATCGGAAGGAACGTTCGGAATATTTAATCCCCAACCGCCATCTACGATCGTCGGTGGATTGCCAGCTGTAAAACCTGGTGCAATCTTGTACATCTTTTGGATAATGACGGCTAAAACTGTGGCACCGATAATGCCAATTAGAATTGCGCCCTTAACTTTGCGAACCATTAGGCCGATCATCAAGATGAGACCGAATACGAACACCACGGTTGGCCAACCAACTAGATTTCCATTCACACCAAGACCTACTGGCACTGGGCCGCTCTGGGTTTTACGAACGAAGCCCGCATCAACCAAACCGATTAAAGCGATGAAAAGACCGATACCAACTGAGATCGCAATCTTGATCTGTGCAGGCACTGCCTTAAATACTGCTACGCGGAATCCGGTAAGAACTAATACCAAAATGATTAGACCTTCAAGAACAACAAGGCCCATTGCTGCAGCCCAGGTCATTTTTGAAGCGATGCCGACAGCGACGAACGTATTAAGGCCAAGTCCGGTAGCAAGAGCTAACGGATAGTTAGCAACTGAGCCCATTAGAATTGTTAGCAATCCAGCTACCAGCGCTGTTGTAGCGGCGACCATTGCTGGTGCAGGAGCTGCGCCACCAAATAAAAATTGGCCATTAGCATCTGGCGAATAGGCCAGAATGATTGGATTTAAAGCCACGATGTAAGCCATCGTGAAGAAAGTGACGAGTCCGCCACGTATCTCAGAGGATACTGAAGAACCGCGTTGCGATATCTTGAAGTAACTATCTAGGAATTTGGTCAAGGGTGTGCCTTTCTGATTTTGGTAACGGAGGTGTTTGCGACTCCGAGCCGAAGAACGTTCGGCTAACGTAGGGAACTTATGGACAAACCTAAGGCTTACTGAGAAGTTTTTGAGGTAAGCCGAGCCACAATGCCCAAGAAAATCGCAATTGATTGCCCAATTAAGAGGGCAAATAGGGCAGTTCCGACGCCTAGCGACCCTCCAAGCAGAGCGCCGAGGATCAGAACTGTTCCTTCGATAGCCAGCCGTACTCGGCCAACTCTGATGCCGCTCTTCTGGTGAATCGCTGTCATCAGGCCATCACGAGGCCCCGGGCCGAGGCCGCACGTTATGTAGAGACTTGATCCAGCGCCTACCAAAGCGATTCCCGAAAATACATAAACCAGACCGACGATTGTGTTCTCAGCGGGAGGAATGAAGTCGATACCTAGTTGAATTGCGGCCGCGATAATCACGATATTTGCAACGGTTCCAAATCCTGGTTTCTCTTTCAAAGGAACCCAGAGCAACAACACAATTGCGCTAATGATAAAAGTTAACAAACCAATTTCAGAATTTAGTGTTTTCGCTAAACCCTGAGCCAATACTGACCAAGGAGCATTACCCAAACTTGATTGAATCAATAACGAATCACCAATACCAAAAATAAAGAGACCAAAAAATAAAATTGACACGCGAGAGATCGATAAATCCCAACGAGTTTTAGCTCGCCAAGGCGTAATTGGTATGGTCTTATGTGGCCGCAGGAAATTCGTGAATCGCGAGGTCAATGACATTTGCCGAGGATAGCCCAGTTACCGTTCGCGCGGGATAGCATTGCGCCCTAATGGAATTTCCAGGTCTTGGCACACTTATCAATGTAGTCACAATTATTGGTGGCGCGGCACTTGGTGTCCTTGTTGGGTCACGAGTGAGCGAGAAGTTACGCGATTTAGTCACAGACATTTTAGGGCTAGTAACTCTGCTGGCCGCAGCGAGTGCGCTTATCCCTCTCTGGTCTTCTGAATATATTTCGGCACTTCCAAAAGGTTGGACCCTTCTCTGTGTCTTGGGGTCACTTTTGATCGGAGCTTTGATCGGAAGTGCGTTGCATCTCGAAGAGAAGTTAGAAATTATCGGTGAAAATTTAAGAAAACGTTTTCGTGCCTCTAAGGAGAGTCCTTTCATCGAGGGGTTTGTAAGTGCTTCTCTATTGTTTGCGATAGGACCACTTGCCATCCTAGGTTCAATCAGCGATGGCATGGGCACTGGAATAGATCAGTTAGTACTTAAATCGACCCTCGACTTTTTCGCAGCGATGGCTTTTGCAACCTCACTCGGTTGGGGCGTAGCTGCGTCGGCAATTCCAGTCGGTATTTATCAAGGCGTGTGGACCGTAGTTGGGCTAGGTTTAGGTTCAATATTAAGTGGCTATCAAATCGCAGCAATGACGATCGTTGGTGGTTTGATGCTTCTTTGCATATCGCTGCGTCTTCTGAAGATCAAAGAAGTAGCTGTTGCGAATCTATTGCCGGCTTTGGCCATCGCTCCAATATTTGCACTCATAGTGCACCAATTCAATTAGATCTGACTTAAGATTATTTAGAGCGTTGCAATGTCAATGACGAAACGAAAGCGCACATCGCTTTTGACAGTTCGTTCATACGCTGTGTTCACATAATCAGCGCCGATTAACTCGATTTCACTCACAATATTCTTCGCTCCGCAAAAATCTAGCATCTCTTGCGTTTCGGCGATGCCACCGATCATTGAGCCAGCCATTGAACGTCTACCTGATAACAACGAATTAGCTTGCACGGCAAACGGAACACCAGGGAGGCCAATTACAACTAGTGTTCCATCGGTGGTCAGTAGTCCCAAGTAATCATTAATGTTATGTTCAGCGCTTACCGTGTTAAGAATCAAATCGAATTTGCGTTTAACTGATTGCAATTGGAATGGGTCACTTGTGACCACAAAATTATCTGCGCCAAGGCTACGAGCATCGGCTTCTTTATTAGGGGAGTGTGATAACACCGTTACTTCAGCCCCTAAGGCGTGAGCAAACTTCACTCCCATATGGCCTAGGCCGCCTAGACCCATAACTGCAACTTGCTTTCCAGGCCCAGCTTTCCAATGTTTTAGCGGCGAATACAGAGTGATTCCGGCGCAGAGCAATGGTGCTACTGCAGCTAGATCTAACCCGTTCGGAATCTTGACTGCGTAATTCTCATCGATTACATAACCGTCGCTGTAGCCACCCATCGTTGGTGTAGCTCCATCGCGCTCAACACCGTTGTAGGTTGCTGTCATTCCGTTTTCACAATACTGCTCAAGACCCTGCTTACAACTCGCGCACTCACGACAGGAGTCGATGAATACGCCAACGCCAATCAAATCTCCAATTGCGAACTTTGTTACCGAGGTACCTATCGCGCTAACTACGCCGGCAATCTCATGACCAGGAACCATGGGGAACCTAGCGGCGCCCCACTCCTCTTTAACTTGATGAATATCAGAGTGACAGATACCCGCGTATTTGATCTCGATCGCTACATCGTTGGGCAGTAGCTCTCTACGGGTGAATGAAAATGGAGTTAGAGGGGCACCTTTACTAAGCGCAGCTAAGCCTTTGACCTTCATGAATTGAAGGGTAGTGGCTCGCTGGAAGTATGTCCTGCTTTAGAAACACGAGCAGTTAACTGGCGCATATGGTGACGGCGACAGAGAACCTCATAAGCCACCTCGTCGGCTTTGTTGGTATCTCCAACAACAACCTGCTCGCCTTCGGTAACCATAATTCCATTGACGGTACGTGCATTATGCGTCGCACGTTCACCACACCAGCAAAGTGCCTCGACCTGCAAGGTATTTACTCGGTCAGCAAGTTCAACCAAACGTGCTGAGCCCGGAAACAGTTTGGTGCGAAAGTCAGCGAGAATTCCAAAGGCATAAACATCGATACCTAGACCATCGACGATTCGAGCCAACTGATCAATCTGAATCGGTTCGTAGAACTGGGCCTCATCGCAAATAATGTAGTCAACTCTTGAGCCGATTGATAACTGATCAACTACAAATCGGTGAATATCTAGTTCTGGGCCAACTTCAATTGCGGCGCTTTGTAATCCTAGGCGAGAGGAAATTACCCCAACGCCAGCGCGATCCTGGTTGGTAAAAATTAATCCGGTGCGCCCACGACTCTGGTGGTTGTGAGCTGTCTGCAGTGCAAGGGTCGATTTACCGCTGTCCATAGTTCCGCAGTAATAAGTCAGCTCAGCCATGTCGGTAATCCTGCCACATCAGAGCGTGAAACCTTTAGCGATTAGGGCACTCCAAAGAGAGTCGGAAAGCTCCAATGAGGTTGCAACGCTAATGTGCGAAGCATCTCGATATGCAACATTCCCGCGAACGATTGCTTCGCACTGGCCGTTACAAAGCCAATTTGAGGGATCTATGATTTCAAAGTCAGCAACTTGAGGTAATCCGAGTTTCGAACCAGCTAAACATTTATTTGCACTAGTAGATGCCAAACAATTCGGAATATTGCGATCGGGCAGGGGAGTATCAAGAATATAGATCAATTTTGAAGTTAGCGGATTTAGCGTTTGGTAAGTGCGTTCAGAGCCTTCGGCCCACCATTGCTTTACAGTTCTTGGATCACCCGCTGGGATGAAATGTTCAAAAGAGGAAAGAATTATCAAGTCGGGCTTTGCTGCACTTATTCTTTTGATGGCGTTTTCGCGCCAAGCTGCGCAGTTACTCATTTTGAACGCGCCAACGCTTTCGCGAACCACATCAATAGATGGGCACGCAGACTTAGTCAACGTAATTAACTTGAAGCCTTTTTCTTCGGCCAGTTTCTGGAGCGCCGGAAACCACTGCACTGCATGGGAATCTCCGTAGAGAACTACAGTCTTGTCGCTATTTAAATCTCCAAATTCGCAAAGCGGAGAAATTGATTGATGATAATTTAGATGACAACCATCGTCATAGGGAGTTGGTCGTGCTTCGATACTGGCTAAAGTGACTTGTTTCCCATCAATCAGAATCGATGAAGTGGTGGAATTTGCTATACCTAAACCAACCAGAATCGACAACGCCATAGCGATAACTGTGCTTAGAACTACTCTTCGAGCCGAAAAATTTTTCAGGCGGATTGGCTCTTCAACATATCTGGTAGTTAAGTCGGCCAAGATCACGGTCACCAAAAGTGCGGTAACTCTTTCCCATAAATACAACTCCCGCGCGAACAAGGCAATTGGCAAAACCAATACCGGCCAGTGCCACAGGTAGAGCGGATAAGAAATCTTTCCCAACCAGACTGAAATTCGATTAGTAGCCAGCCACTTCAGCGGCTGCGGCCAGGCACCGATGCTCGCTAAAAGAGCTGCGGTTCCAAGTACAGGTAACAATGCGTAAGCACCAGGGAAAGCAGTGGTTTCGTTAAACCAGATCGCCGAGATTACCAAGGCGATGATTCCCAGTATTGCTAGAGATTTGCTTTTTCTTCTCAAAGCAGGAACCAAGGCAATCAAGGCGCCGACACTTAACTCCCATGCACGCGTTGGTAAGGAATAGAAGGCCCAAATTGGGGCAACAACTGTCAACCAAACGCCAAGTGCAAAGGTAGAAACCGTCACCAGTGTGAATCCGATAATGAACTTACGGGCACTTCTTAATTTGGCTAGGGCGATTAGAAAAAGTGGCCAGAAGATGTAGAACTGCTCTTCAACTGCCAAGGACCAATAATGGATAAAGGGTGATGGGGTCGAATTCAGATTTTGATAGTCGTTCTCCCACCATGCAAAGAGATAATTCGAGATGTAAAGCGTTGTCGCAATTAAGTCACGACCAATAGAACCTCGTGCAACTGGCGGAAGAACTAGCCAAGCAAAGAGTGCAGTCACAAATAAAACCAAGAACGATGCCGGTAACAGGCGCTTGCTTCGGCGAAGATAGAAAGCTTTGAGCGATATCCGTCCGCTAGTTTGTAATTCTTTTAGTAGTAAACCAGTTATCAAGAATCCAGAAATAACATAGAAAATGTCGACGCCGATAAACCCGCCAGAAATCAACTTGGCATGAAAAATCAAGACCAGCGTTGCAGCGAGTGCGCGAAGTCCTTGAATCTCTAATATCTTGTTGGTAGTTGTTTTCAAATCTGCACCAGCGCTCGAATCTTCAAATTAGGAAAGGCTGCCAGCATTCGTTCTCGGCCGCCAAGAGAGCGGATCTCTAGCAGAACTGCAACTTCACAAACTTCGCCAGCTAGCTCTGCGATCAATTCAAGTGCGGCGATTAAAGTCCCGCCAGTTGCGAGAACGTCATCGATTAACAAAACTCTGGGATCTTTAACCTCGGAGAAAGCAGCAACCTGCATCTCGAGACTGTCGCTGCCGTACTCCAAACCGTATTCGCGCTTTAATACGGCGCCAGGTAATTTGCCAGCCTTACGGATCGGCACGAAACCGACGGCGCTATCAATTGCGATAGCGCTAGCCAGGATGAATCCGCGGGACTCAACACCGGCGACCAAGTTAAACGGAGTTTCGGTCTGAGCGAATTCTTTGGTAACTAAATCGAACGCTTTTGGATTGGAAATCAGCGGGGCGATATCTTGAAAAAGGATTCCAGGTATTGGAAAATCTGGAACTGGGCGAATCAGAGCGAGCGCTTCGGAGATCTTCATGCGCTCTACCCTTC
>JBILOR010000005.1:0-22917 GCA_044374325.1 Candidatus Planktophila sp. | reverse complement strand
CTCGGTTTTCCTGGCGGTCCAGCAATAGATCGCATAGCTAAAACTGGTAGCCCAACGGCAATTGAATTTCCACGTGGCTTAACTACAACGAAAGATTGGGAAACCAGGCCTTTCGAGTTCTCCTTCTCCGGGCTAAAAACTGCAGTTGCTAGATATCTCGAAGCGACTCCGACTTATGCCAAAGGCGATGTTGCGGCCTCGTTCCAGGAAGCAATCGTCGATGTCTTACTGCTCAAGGCAATTGCGGCAGCTAAGAAAACCGGCATCAATTCATTAGTCATTGCCGGCGGGGTGGCGGCTAATTCGCGCTTGGGTCAGGTTGCAACTGAGCGCTGCCAAGCCCATGGCATAACCCTGCGAATCCCCAGCCCAGGCCTATGCACCGATAACGGGGCCATGGTTGCCGCTTTAGGCTCCCTTATGGTCAGCGCTGGCAGATTAGCCAGCCCGATTGCCTTTGACGCTCAATCGAGCCTGCCGGTTACCCAGATTTCCATTTGATTTTCGGTAAATCTCGATTTGATCGCGGGAATAGCCCAGCATAGGCTTGGCGTTAGCACTCAAGACCCGAGTCTGCTAATTGCAGGCTCTAGTGAATTCGATTTTAAAAGGAGCTCTAATCATGGCCGTAACCATTAAGCCACTAGAAGACCGCATCGTAGTTAAAGCTAATGAAGCCGAGACAACTACCGCATCAGGTCTAGTAATTCCAGATACTGCAAAAGAGAAGCCTCAGGAAGGCACCGTTGTTGCAGTTGGCCCAGGTCGCTTCGATGATGGCGTTCGCGTTCCAATGGATGTCAAAGTTGGCGATGTAGTTCTGTATAGCAAGTATGGCGGAACTGAAGTTAAGTACAACGCTGAAGAATATTTAGTGCTATCTGCTCGCGACATTCTTGCTGTAATTGAGAAGAACTAATGGCCGGCAAATCTTTACAGTTTGACGAGCAAGCCCGTCGCGCCATGGAGCGCGGTGTCAATATTCTGGCTGACACCGTCAAGGTAACGCTTGGACCTAAGGGTCGCAATGTGGTTATCTCAAAAACTTTCGGCGCCCCAACCATTACAAACGATGGCGTAACAATTGCTAAAGAGATCGAACTCTCTGATCCAGTTGAAAATATGGGTGCACAACTAGTTAAGGAAGTTGCTACCAAGACCAACGATGTTGCTGGTGACGGTACAACAACTGCAACTGTGCTTGCCCAAGCTATGGTTAAAGAGGGTCTTCGTAACTTAGCTGCTGGCGCACAACCAATGGATATTAAAGTTGGTATCGAAGCCGCAGTTGCCGCAATTTCAGCTGCCCTAAAGGCCAATGCAACAGTAGTAAAAGACAAGGCACAGATTGCTGACGTCGCAACTATCTCGGCGCAAGATCGCAACATTGGTGACTTGATTGCCGAAGCGATGGATAAAGTTGGCAAAGATGGCGTAATCACCGTTGAAGAAGCATCTACCACTGGGCTTGAACTTGAGTTCACCGAAGGTATGCAATTCGATAAGGGTTACATTTCACCATATTTCGTAACTGATCAAGATCGCATGGAAGCAATTCTTGAAGATGCTTACGTTTTGATCTCTGGTGGAAAGATTTCAGCACTAGCTGAGCTGCTACCAATCCTTGAAAAAGTTGCCCAGACCTCAAGGCCACTTCTAATCATCGCTGAAGATGTTGAAGGCGAAGCGCTTTCTACGCTAGTTGTTAACCGTATGCGTGGTGTATTCGCTTCAGCTGCAGTTAAAGCTCCTGGTTTTGGCGATCGTCGTAAGGCTATGTTGCAAGACATGGCAATTCTTACTGGCGGCGAAGTTATCTCTGCCGAAGTTGGCATGAAGCTAGATCAAATCGGTCTCGAATCGCTTGGCCGCGCACGTCGTGTTGTTATCTCAAAAGATGCAACCACGATCGTTGATGGCGCTGGTGATAAGGCAGTAGTTGCTTCTCGCGTTTCCGAGATTCGTAAAGAGATCGAAAATACTGACTCTGATTGGGATCGCGAAAAGCTACAAGAGCGTGTTGCAAAACTTGCTGGTGGCGTTTGCGTAATCAAAGTTGGCGCACATACTGAAGTTGAATTAAAGGAAAAGAAGCACCGTCTAGAAGATGCGATCTCAGCAACTCGTGCCGCAGTTGAAGAAGGCATCGTAGTTGGCGGCGGCGCAGCACTAGTTCATGCAGCTGATGCTCTCGAAGGCGATCTTGGCTTCGAAGGCGACAAGGCTGTCGGTGTTCGTTTAGTTCGCAAAGCATGTGACGAGCCACTTCGTTGGATTGCCGAGAACGCAGGTCTCGAAGGTTATGTAGTTGTAGCAAAAGTTCGTGCGATGAAAGCTAATGAAGGCTTTAACGCAGCAACTGATGTTTATGGCGACTTAGCTAAAGACGGTGTAATCGATCCAGTTAAGGTGACTCGTTCAGCACTAGCTAACGCAGCTTCAATTGCGGCGATGTTTATTACAACTGAAGCAGTTGTGTATGAGCGTCCGGCTGATGAAGCACCTGAGGCTGCTGGCGGACATGGTCATTCACATGGTCCTGGTGGACACTCGCACTAATAGGCCTGGCACTAATAATTGCCGAAATAAAAAACCCGCCGAGTACTCGGCGGGTTTTTTATTTCGGTGAGGAGGATATAAATTTTTAGCTAGCAGTTGATAGCGGAAGTGCACCTTGGCGTTCCAGAATCGCTACGCGATCATCTTCAGATAAACCGCCCCAGATTCCATAAGGCTCTTGAACCGATAGGGCGTGTGCGCGGCAGGCAGCGATAACTGGACAGCTGGCACAAACTGCTTTAGCCGCGTTTTCACGATTGCGTCGACGAGGACCACGTTCACCATCTGGATGGAAGAACATTTCACTAGGTAGCTCTTGGCAGGCACCGCTTTGCTGCCAATTCCAATTCTCTACAACTGGCTTGGGTAGGCGAGAAACTTCACTCATGGCAACTCCTGTCTTGGACTAGGTGCTGATCATACAATCGCGCCATAGGTTGTTCAAGTACCTAGGGGCAGAAACCTTCACGGAGCGGCGATTTGAGCGTACTCGAGTGGCACGAATCTCACCTACCCCCCAAGATTGGGGTATGGATCAACCCCTGACCGTAGCTGCCTTAGCCCGCCAGATTGGCGTGGCCCCGGCGACCTTACGGACCTGGGATCGCCGCTATGGCCTGGGGCCGAGCGAACATGTCGAAGGTAGTCATCGCCGGTATTCCAGAGCAGATGTAGCCAGGCTGATAATGATGCGCCGTTTGATCACAACTGGAGTAGCGCCAAGTGATGCCGCAGAACGGGCCAAAGCGCACAAAGGTGAAGTTTCAATTCCAGAACTGGTAACTGAAATAGTTGTTGCACAAGATTTAGTCGAGTCAATTTGTCGAGCCGCTGAAGCCCTAGATCGTGAGTTCATTGCAAATCTGCTTCGTCAAGAGATCGTTAAAAATGGCGTAGTTAACTGCTGGCAGAGCGTTGTTGTTCCAGTGCTAACTATCGTTGGAGATACTTGGGAAAAAACCGGTGAAGGTATCGAAGTCGAACATCTTTTAACTGAAATAATAAAATCAGTTTTGCGAGATTCAGTCACTGAAGATTTTAAGGCAATTAATTCTCGGCCAGTTTTATTGGCTTGTGTAGGCGAAGAAATTCACTCTCTTGCATTACATGCATTAGCCGCTGCATTAGCTGAACGCGATATCGCGACGAACTTCCTAGGGGCGCGAACTCCACTTTCAGCTTTAAGTGGCATGGTTACAAAAACGGCTCCGCCGGCGCTATTTCTATGGGCGCAGTTACCGGCAAATGGCGACCCACGCTTCTTCGAGGAATTACCTGCAGTTCGCCCAGCCCCCAAAGTTATTTTGGGAGGGCCAGGTTGGAACTCAAAGCAATGTAGCGAAGTCACTGTAGCCGCTGATTTACAGCATGCATGTGAGGAAATTACGCAGGCGATAGGGGCCTAAAAGAGCCGTTAGACTTTGGCCTTATCTAATTAACTGAGGGGGCCGCAATGAGCGATGACAAGATCGCAATGATGGGCCTGACCTACGACGATGTTCTCCTGCTGCCCGACGCCTCCGAAGTTGTTCCTTCCGAAGTCGAAACATCAACTCAGTTAACCCAAAATATTGAGTTGGCTGTACCGCTGATTTCTTCGGCGATGGATACCGTCACTGAATCACAACTCGCAATCGCAATGGCTAAGGCTGGCGGAATTGGCATCATTCACCGCAATCTGCCAATTGCCGAACAAGTAACCCACGTTAAATTAGTTAAGAACGTCGGCATGGTTGGCGCAGCTGTTGGTGTTGGCGACGATGGATTCGCGCGCGCGCAGGCACTTATCGAAGCTGGGGTCGACGTGGTTGTTGTCGATACCGCACACGGACATCACCGCGCTGTGCTCGATGCAATTGCTCGCATTAAAAAGTTTTCACCAACTACCGAAATTATTGGTGGCAATGTTGCTACTCGTGCAGGTGCGCAAGCGCTAATTAATGCCGGCGCTGATGCTGTAAAAGTTGGAGTTGGCCCGGGTTCAATTTGCACCACTCGTATCGTGGCTGGTGTTGGCGTTCCACAAATTACCGCAATCATGGAAGCGGCTAAAGCTTGTGGCAAAGCCGGAATTCCACTGATTGCCGATGGTGGGCTGCAGTATTCAGGAGACATTGTTAAAGCACTTGTTGCCGGAGCAAATTCGGTAATGCTCGGTTCTTTACTTGCTGGTTGCGAAGAATCACCTGGTGAATTAATTGAAATTGATGGTCGCAAATACAAGGGCTATCGCGGCATGGGTTCACTTGGCGCAATGCAGTCACGTGGCGAGCAAAAATCGTATTCCAAAGACCGTTACATGCAGGACGATGTTTTATCCGAAGATAAATTAGTTCCCGAAGGCATCGAAGGAAAAGTTTTATATCGCGGCACAGTCGCCGAAGTAGTTCATCAATTAGTTGGTGGCTTGCGTTCTGGAATGGGTTACGCCGGTGCACCTGATATCAATACTTTGCGCCGCGATGGTCGCTTGATTCAAATTACAGCAGCTGGCCTACAAGAGAGCCATCCGCACGATGTTCTACACGTGGCAGATGCCCCTAACTATGCGAAGAAAGGCTAGGGACAAATCAATGTTCGAGATCGAAATTGCACCCGGCAAGCGTGCCCGTCAGGCTTACTCCTTTGACGATATTGCGATTGTGCCTTCACGTCGTACCCGTGACCCCGAAGATGTTTCCACTTCATGGCAGATCGATGCCTATAAATTTGATTTGCCTATGTTGGCAGCACCTATGGATTCAGTGGTTTCACCACAAACTGCAATTGCGATCGGCAAACTAGGTGGGCTTGGTGTTCTAAACCTCGAGGGTCTCTGGACACGATATGAAGATCCCCGCATTCAACTTGGCGAAATTGCCTCGATGCCTGATGCGCAAGCGACTCGACGCATGCAAGAGCTTTATAGCGCTCCGATTCAACCATCGCTGATTAAAGAACGCATTAAACAAATTCGCGAAGCTGGTGTAACTGTTGCCGCATCTCTTTCACCACAACGTACCGCTGAATTGCACAAGGCAGTCGTTGAAGCTGGTGTAGATATTTTCGTAATTCGTGGAACCACCGTAAGTGCTGAGCATGTAGCAACCCGCGATGATGCACTTAACTTGAAGAAATTTATTTACGAACTCGACGTGCCGGTAATTGTTGGTGGCGTTGCAACTGCAACTGGAGCCCTGCATTTAATGCGCGCCGGTGCTGCTGGTGTTCTAGTTGGTTTTGGTGGCGGAGCAGCACACACCACTCGAAAAGTTTTAGGTATCCAAGTTCCGATGGCATCTGCTGTTGCTGAAGTTGCCTCTGCTCGTCGCGAATATCTCGATGAATCTGGCGGCCGTTATGTACATGTAATAGCCGACGGTGGCGTTGGTCGCAGCGGTGATATTGCAAAAGCCATCGCAATGGGTGCCGATGCCGTAATGATGGGTTCACCACTGGCAAAAGCCACCGAAGCGCCTGGCTTAGGTTGGCACTGGGGTTCTGAAGCACATCACGCAGTCTTGCCTCGTGGCGAACGCGTTGCTGTTGGCACTGTTGGCACGCTCGAAGAAATTCTGCTCGGACCTTCAAGTACTTCTGACGGTTCCATGAACTTATTCGGTGCTCTTCGCCGCGCAATGGCAACTTGCGGATATTCCGATGTAAAGGAATTCCAGCGCGTCGAGGTACTTATTAACCGTGGCTAATTCAGTACTTGTTCTTGATTTTGGTGCGCAGTATGCGCAGTTAATTGCGCGTCGAGTTCGCGAAGCAAATGTTTTCTCTGAGATCGTGCCATCGTCAATTACTGCGGCCGAAGTAACTGCCAAAGCGCCAAGTGCAATTATTTTGTCAGGCGGCCCTTCGAGTGTTTACGCACCAGGGGCACCTAAGTTTGATGAAAGCATTCTGCAATTAGGAATTCCGGTATTTGGCATTTGTTATGGCTTTCAAGCAATGGCTGCCGCCCTTGGTGGCGTAGTTAGCCAAACTGGAAAATCAGAATTCGGCCGTACCGAAATTACCGCAACAACAAGTGCAAAATTATTTGCCGGGCTGCCAGTTAAGCAAAACGTCTGGATGAGCCATGGTGACGCTGTTACAACTGCGCCAGCTGGTTTCACAATCTGTGCCGTAACTGCCGATACTCCAATTGCAGCCTTTGAAAGTAGCGACGGAAAATTAGCTGGCGTTCAGTTCCACCCAGAAGTTCTGCATTCCGAACAAGGTCAAGTGATTTTAAAGCGCTGGTTAATCGAGATTGCTGGTTGCGAACCTAATTGGACCTCAGAAAATATTGCTGCAACTGAGATCGCCAAAGCTAAAGCAGTCATTGGTGACAAACGAGTTATTTGCGGGCTATCTGGTGGCGTTGATTCAGCAGTAGCTGCTGCGATTATTCAGGCAGCGGTCGGCGACCAATTGACTTGCGTGTTTGTTGATCATGGCTTGTTGCGTAAGGGCGAATCTGAACAAGTCGAACGAGACTTTGTGGCAGCTACCGGCGTATCACTAGTTGTAGTCGATGCCGTTGATCAGTTCATGACCGCACTCGCTGGTGTAACTGACCCCGAGACTAAGCGAAAGATTATTGGTCGCGAATTTATTCGTTCTTTCGAAACTGCCGCACGCGAAATTGCCGCCGGGGGAGATGTTGAATTCTTAGTGCAGGGCACGCTTTACCCAGATGTAGTCGAGTCAGGTGGCGGCGAAGGCACTGCAAACATTAAGTCGCACCACAATGTAGGTGGCCTGCCCGATGATCTTAAATTCAAGTTAATCGAACCGCTAAGAACTTTGTTTAAAGATGAAGTTCGCCAAGTTGGTCTGCAGTTAGGTTTGCCCGAAGCAATAATTTGGCGCCAGCCTTTCCCAGGTCCTGGTTTAGGCATTCGCATTATTGGCGAGGTAACGGCTGAGCGATTAGAAATTTTGCGTGAAGCAGATGCCATTGCGCGCGAAGAGTTAAAGGCTGCCGGCCTAGATCGCGAAATTTGGCAGTGCCCAGTGGTGCTACTCGCTGATGTGCGCAGTGTCGGAGTACAGGGCGATGGACGTACTTACGGGCATCCAATCGTGTTGCGCCCGGTTTCGAGCGAAGATGCGATGACCGCCGACTGGTCACGGGTGCCTTACGAGGTCCTGGCCAAGATTTCCACCCGAATAACCAACGAGGTGCGCGAAGTAAATCGCGTCACTCTGGATATTACTAGCAAACCCCCAGCAACAATCGAGTGGGAGTAAGCCGAGCAATCGGTATTCTTAGCCATTATGAAACGCACTTTAGTCATCGCAATCGCAATCGTTATGGCTGCATCACTTTCGCCAACGGTTACGGCAGCAGCTAAAGAGCCAGTCAAGAAATGTACAAAAGTTACTTCTAAGCCGCATGTATCGCCTTCGATTGCGCAACCAAAAACTATTGCCAAAGTTTTGCCAAAGACTTTCACCTTCATCACTAACTGCGGAAATATTGTGGTCGAAACTGTTGGCGATAAAGCGCCACAAACTTTAACTGCGCTAGCAACTTTGGCGAGCAAAGGTTTTTATAACTCAACGCTTTGCCATCGCTTAACTACCCAAGGTTTATTTGTTCTTCAATGTGGCGATCCAACCGCGACCGGAACTAGCGGGCCGGTCTACAACCGCAAGCCTTGGACTGGTATTCCAGATGAGAATTTGCCAGTTGGTCAGACAATTACTTATCCAGCCGGAACATTAGCGATGGCTAACTCTGGCAAGAATACAAATGGCAGCCAAATCTTCTTCGTATATGAAGATTCAGAACTAAACCCTTATTACACAGTATGGGGTCGAATTACGAGTGGGCTAGAAACGCTTCGTGCAATTGGCGCTGCTGGCGCGGCCAAGCAAGGCCAAGATGGAAAGTATTACTACAACGGCGATGGCTTCCCAATTCAAGCAGTTGAGATTCGCCGCGTAATTGTTCGCTAGTTTGTATTTACAATCTTAAAAGCTTCAGCAATAACGCCTTCGGCAAAGCCGCCAATTCCAGCATTGCGCATGCCCCACTCGCGCAACATTTTCTCTAACTCTTTATTGTGAGCAGTCTGCGATGCATGCGCTTGAAGTACTTTAAGTTTTAGTGGAAAAGTTTCAGTTATATCCACCCAATGATCTGGTTGGGCATGACCCATCACCCAAATTTCTTTTACGCGCCAAGGTTCAAAGCCAGCTTCCTTTAAATCAGTAAAAGCAAAGGGATTACGGGCATCTGGGTAAACCGCTTGAATCGCGGATTCGCCAGCAGCTAAGTGATCTGGGTGGCTAGCACCGATGCGGTCCCAATTACGTTCTGGGCTCTGACAAACTAAACGGTCAGGTTTGAAGCGACGAATCTCGCGCACAATATCTTTACGAAGTGCCATCGTTGATTCGAGCCAACCATCTCGGTAATTCAAAAAAGTTATGTCTGTAACGCCAACGATTGCCCCAGCTTCGCGTTGTTCGCGTTGACGAACTTGTGGCATTTCCTCCATTGGAATTCCAGATTCTTCGCCACCCTGATCGCCATTTGTGCAAAAAACGTAACCAACTTCAATGCCGGCTTTTACCCATTGAGCGATAGTGCCAGAGGCACCGAAATCCGAATCATCTGGGTGGGCATTAACAACGAGAACTCGCTTGATCTCACTATCGGCGATTGGTTCCATGCGTTTGCTCCCTTAAAGAATTCTGTCGTCGTAGCCTAATAGACTGCGCGCCATGAGCGGCCCAGAAATCACTAACGATCCCTTAATTGCGGGGCTCAATCCGCAACAGAGTGCTGCCGTAGTGCATGCTGGTGGGCCCCTTCTAATTGTGGCGGGCGCTGGTTCTGGCAAAACTCGAGTTCTAACCAGACGCATCGCTTATTTGATGGCACGCCGTAACGCGACCCCATACTCAATTCTGGCGATTACTTTCACCAATAAAGCTGCCGGTGAAATGAAAGAACGCGTTAAAGAGTTAGTCGGCCCAGTCGCACAATCCATGTGGGTTTCGACTTTCCACTCGGCCTGTGTTCGAATTTTGCGCCAAGAAGTTGCCCGATTGGGTTATAGCAACTCTTTCTCAATTTATGACTCCGCCGATAGTTTGCGCTTAATTACCATTGTTTCAAAAGACTTAAATCTTGATCCTAAGCGTTATCCGCCACGTCAATTTCAATCAGTTATCAGCAATGCTAAGAACGAATTATTGGGCCCAGCCGATTATTTAAATGCAGCCACTAATCAATTCCAAGAAGTCGTGGCAGATGTTTATGCGCTTTATCAGCGTCGATTACAACAATCTAATGCAATGGATTTCGATGATTTAATTTTAAAGACGGTCGAAGTTTTACAACGTTTTCCCGAAGCTAAAGCTCGCTACCGTTCACGTTTTCGCCACGTATTAGTCGATGAATATCAAGATACTAATCATGCGCAGTACATTCTCGTACGCGAGCTAGTAGGTAGCGATCTCGAAGGTTTGCCACCTGCTGAACTCTGCGTGGTGGGCGATGCGGACCAATCAATTTATGCTTTCCGTGGCGCCACGATTAGAAACATTATGCAATTCGAACTTGATTACCCAAACGCAACTACGATTTTGCTCGAGCAGAATTACCGATCTACTCAAAATATTCTTAACGCTGCCAACGCAGTTATTACTCAGAATGAGTCGCGCAAAGAGAAGAATCTTTGGTCGCAAGCTGGCGCTGGTGCACCATTGGTCGGATATGTGGCCGAATCCGAACATGATGAAGCTGAATTCGTAAAAGATGAAGTTCGCTCTCTCATGGAAAAAGGGCTTTCCACTCCGGGCCAAACTGCAGTCTTTTATCGCACTAATGCGCAATCTCGTGTTTTCGAAGAAGTGTTTATGCGAGCAGCGCTGCCTTACAAGGTTGTTGGCGGCCTGCGCTTCTATGAACGCAAAGAAGTTAAGGATTTACTCAGTTATTTGCGGGTTATCGCAAATCCCGAAGATGAAGTTTCGTTGCGCCGCGTGATTAATTATCCAAAACGCGGCATCGGTGATCGAGCACTTGAAGTCCTTGAGGCACATGCTAAATCCCGCGGTTACTCGTTCTGGGGTGGCTTGATTGCCGCCGGCGAAACGCCTGAGATTCCGCCAAAAGCTGCGCAATCAATTAAACAATTCACTGACATGATTAACGCGTTAGCTGTTTTAGTTGAAGCAAAAGTTCGGCCATCAGTAATTGTCGAAGCTGTCCTAGAGCAAGCTGGCTTAATGGCCGAGCTGGCGAATAGCACTGACCCGCAAGACGAAGTAAGAGTTGAGAATCTAAAGGAACTTCTTGCAGTTGCGATGGAATATGAAGAGCGCCCCTTTGAAGAGTTGACCGAAGATGAAGAAATTTCGTTATCTGGTTTCCTAGAAAAAGTTTCACTTGTTGCTGATTCAGATCAAATCCCCGAAGGTGAAGATCATGGTGGGGTAGTAACTTTAATGACGTTACACACTGCTAAAGGTTTGGAATTTCCGACCGTGTTTTTAACCGGAATGGAAGATGGAATCTTTCCGCACTCTCGCACTTTGGGTGAGAAAGATGAAATTGAGGAAGAACGTCGCTTGGCCTACGTGGGTTTAACTAGAGCGCAAGAGCGGTTGTTTATTTCGCGTGCTGAATATCGTTCTTCCTGGGGCGCACCTAATTACAACCCGCCCTCAAGATTTCTCGATGAGATTCCAGCTGATGTAATTGAATGGCGAAATCACAATGTGATCTCGCCATCGCTGATTCGCAAACCACGAGTTGCAACCGCGCCACCACCTCGGGCAACTGGACGAAAAGCGCCTTCCGGAATCACCTTGGCAATTGGCGATCGTGTGTCACATGACACATTTGGTTTAGGCACCGTTGTCGGCACTGCCGGCGAGGGCGATAAGAGCGAGGCAACGATTAACTTTGGACAATACGGCGATAAGCGATTGCTGTTGCGTTATGCACCCGTCGAGAAGCTCTAGTATTGGGCAGGTTTCACACAGCGTTCGCGCATTGAGCAGATAAGAAAGCGGTTAACTAGTGGATCTATACGAATACCAAGCTCGCGATCTCTTTGAAAAGCATGGCGTACCCGTACTGCCAGCTGCGATCGCTACGACAGCTGATGAAGCTGAGGCAGCTGCCGTAAAAGTTGGCGGCAAAGTTGTCGTTAAGGCCCAGGTAAAAGTTGGTGGCCGCGGAAAAGCGGGCGGAGTTAAGTTGGCCGTTGATCCAGCCGATGCTCGTGAAAAAGCAAGCGCAATTCTAGGTATGGACATTAAGGGCCATGAAGTTCGCACTGTAATGATCGCTGCAGCTGCGCCGATTGAATCTGAATATTATTTAGCGATTCTGCTAGACCGTTCAAACCGTACTTTCTTAGTTATGGCTTCAGTTGCCGGCGGTATGGAAATCGAAGAAGTAGCGCACACTGCACCTGAGAAGTTGGCAAAGATTCCAGTTGATTCCAATGTCGGTATCGATCTTGCTCGTGCCACCGAAATTATTGCAGCGGCACAATTCCCAGCCGATGTTGCTGATCAAGTTTCTGCAGTGCTGGTTAAACTTTGGGAGACTTTCGTTTCCGAAGATGCCACTCTCGTTGAAGTAAACCCTCTAGTTAAAACTTCAGATGGCAAGATCATCGCGCTTGATGGCAAAGTAACCCTTGATGACAATGCTGGTTTCCGTCAGCCAGAACACGAAGCGCTCGTAGATCAAGCTGCCGAGAACGCACTTGAAGCTGCAGCTAAAGCCAAGAACTTGAACTATGTAAAACTAGAAGGTCAAGTTGGCATTATCGGTAATGGTGCAGGTTTGGTTATGAGCACACTTGATGTGGTTGCTTATGCTGGCGAAAAATTCGGCGGCGTGCGCCCGGCAAACTTCCTAGATATTGGTGGAGGAGCATCAGCCCAAGTTATGGCCGATGGTCTCTCAATTATTTTGGGTGACAAAGATGTGAAGAGCGTATTTGTAAATGTATTTGGCGGCATTACTGCCTGCGATGCGGTAGCAAATGGAATCGTGCAAGCCCTTGAATTACTTGGCTCGCAGGCAACCAAACCGATTGTGGTGCGCCTTGATGGCAACAACGTGACCGAAGGTCGCGCAATCTTGACGGCAGCGGCACATCCGCTGGTTGAACAGTTGGACACTATGGATGGCGCTGCAAATCGTGCAGCAGAATTGGCGGCTAAGTAAATGTCGATCTTCATTAACGCTGATTCAAAAATTATCGTTCAAGGCATGACTGGTTCTGAAGGAACTAAGCACACTCGTCGCATGTTGGCCTCTGGCTCTAAAGTTGTCGGCGGCGTAACACCAGGCAAAGGGGGTCAATTTGTTGAAATCGATGGTCACAACTTGCCCGTCTTTAATACGGTAGGCGAAGCAATGGCCGCAACTGGTGCCAGCGTTTCAGTTGTATTCGTGCCACCTAAGTTTGCAAAAGCTGCAGTCGTAGATGCGATCGATGCCGCAATGCCACTGATAGTTGTGATCACCGAAGGAATTCCGGTTCACGATTCAGCTAGCTTCTACGCTTACTCATTAACTAAGGGAACCAGTCGCATAATTGGGCCAAACTGCCCAGGTTTAATTAGCCCTGGTAAATCAAATGTCGGAATCATTCCGGCAAATATCACAGGTGCGGGTCCGATTGGTTTAGTTTCTAAGTCCGGAACCCTTACTTATCAGATGATGTTTGAACTTCGCGATATTGGTTTTAGCACTGCAGTTGGCATCGGTGGAGATCCAGTTGTTGGCACCACGCACATTGATTGCTTGCGCGCATTCCAAGATGATCCCGAAACCGAAGCGATCGTAATGATTGGTGAAATCGGTGGCGATGCCGAAGAACGCGCCGCCGCATTTATTGCTGAGTATGTAACCAAGCCAGTAGTTGGTTATGTTGCTGGCTTCACAGCTCCCGAAGGCAAGACCATGGGTCACGCCGGTGCAATTGTTTCTGGTTCATCCGGAACTGCACAGGGCAAGAAAGATGCCCTCGAAGCAGCTGGCGTTAAAGTAGGTCAAACCCCAAGTGAAACCGCGCGTTTACTGCGCGCCATAATGGGCCGCTAATACCGATGTTCCAACGAGTCCTTGCGGTCACGTTGGCTCAAGTTGTACGCAGTATTTCAGTTGTCCTTCTGCCAATAGCTTTTCTTTCGCTAATAGCTTGGGCTACAGCTGGCAGCACAAATGGAAATACTTCTGATCCAGTTCGGGCCGCAGTCTGGCTCTGGTTGGGTGCGCATCATTTAGCTTTCAATCTAACGATTTCAGAAGGTGCAGTAGCGGGCTGGTTAACTTACTTACCGCTAGGTGCACTGATATTTCCAATTTTAGCAATCCGAAATGGTTTCAAACGAAGCATCGAGCGATTAGATAACGATTATCAAAGTATTGCGCTAGCTCGCACACTATTTGTTCTCTGGTATGTGGGCATCACTGCTGCAATCGCTTTCTTTGTTTCGACAGATACGGTCGAACCAGTTTGGTATTTAACGCCTCTTGTCACGATTCCAATTGTCACGCTTTCTGTATTAAGTGCCGAACGACGAAAGTTTTCATCACAGCCAATTTTCTTTGCCACTCGAATTATTGCCGCATTCTTGGGTTTTGGTTTCTTAGTCTTAGGTATCGCGTTGTTAGCTAATTTGGCAGTGGTAAAAGATTTAACGCAAGTTCTGGAGCCAGGTATTTTAGGTGGGGTTTTGCTCTTGATTTTAAATGTGCTCTATCTACCAAATGCTGCGGTTGCAACAATTGGTTATTTTTCCGGTGTTGGCTTTGGAATTGGAACCGGAACCATGATTTCACCGTTGTCGTATCAAGTTCCGGAAATTCCAGCGCTGCCAATTTTGGGCGCTCTGCCAACTGGTAAATTTGAATGGGCGCTAATTGCAGTTCTCTTTTTTGTAGCAGCCGGAGTGGCACTTACTAGTTGGACTTTGAATCAACGACCCGAAGTACTTTGGCAAACTTTCGCGCTAGTTTTACTTGCAGTCGCCTTCATTTCTTGGGCGGCCAGTGGGTCTTTAATGACAGAGGCGCTAAGTGCTGTCGGGGTTTCAATCTGGAAAGTGACGCTCGCAATTGGCGTGGAAATGGCCATTGGCATTGGTTTGGCAAGAGTACTGCCGCGGCTAGATCGAGCCAGATGAAGAAAGTCGTAATTCTGGCAAGCGGATCAGGCACTTTAGCTCGGGCAATCTTTGCCGCTGATAAGGATTACGAAATCGCCGCACTGATCTGCGATCAGCCTGCTGCCAAAGTAATTAGTGTGGCAAATGATTTCGGTATCAAAGTTGAATTACTTGAGTTGATCGGGGATCGCGCAAACTGGGATCAGCAGTTACTTTCACTAGCATCAAAATATCAACCAGATTTAATTGTTAGCGCTGGCTTTATGCGTATCTTGGCACCGCAATTTGTGCGGACTTTTAAGGTGATAAATAGTCACCCTGCCTTGCTCCCACTTTTCCCTGGGGCACATGCTGTTCGTGATGCACTTGCAGCTGGGGCCACTCAATCTGGCACGACTATTCATTGGGTTGATGAAGGCATTGATACCGGCGAGATCATCGCGCAGGAAAGCCTTGAGATCGAGCCGACTGATACTGAGGAATCTTTACACGAACGTATTAAGATTATCGAACGCGGTCTCATCGTTGCGACCATCCCGAAAATTCTGGCCGAGTTAAAGTAGAAGGCAGCGCTGTTAATGAGCAATCGCAAACCGATCCGTCGCGCTTTACTCAGCGTTTACGATAAAGATCGCCTACTTGAAATTGGTACCGCACTTAGCAACGCTGGCGTTGAAATTCTTTCTACGGGTTCAACGGCGGCAAATTTAGCCGCCGCCGGTATTGCAGTTACTGAAGTAAGTGATTACACCGGCTTTCCCGAAATCATGGGCGGGCGCGTAAAGACCTTGCACCCAAGAGTGCACTCTGGCATCTTGGCCGATCAGAATAATTCAGATCATTTAGCGGCCATCGCAGAACTTGATATTGCCCCATTTGATTTAGTAGTTATTAATCTTTATCCATTTGCCGCAACTATCGCGGCCGGTGCCAGTTTCGCTGAGGCAATCGAGCAGATTGATATTGGCGGGCCCTCAATGTTGCGTGGCGCAGCTAAGAATCATGGCTCAGTTGCGGTTATTTGCCAGACTGCACAATACGACCAGTTATTGAGCGCTTTAGTCGCCGGCGGCTTTACTAATGAAGAGCGGCAAAAATTAGCACTTGAAGTCTTTAGAACAACGGCTGAATACGATTTAGCGATTGCGACATGGTTAGGCCAACAAAGTGACGCCGAGAAGTTACCAACTTGGTTTGGTGCTATCTATAAAAAAGAAAATTCTTTGCGCTATGGCGAGAATCCGCATCAAAGCGCAATTATTTATAAATCAACTGGGCTCGGAATCGTTGGTGCCAAGCAACTTCACGGCAAAGAGATGTCCTTTAATAATTACACCGATGCTGACGCCGCTTGGCGAGCTGCACTAGATCACGCTGACCCTGCGGTTGCGATCATCAAGCACGCAAATCCATGTGGCATTGCAACAGGTGTAAACATCTCCACGGCCTATTTAAAGGCACATGAATGCGATCCAGTTTCAGCTTTCGGGGGAGTAGTTGCTGCCAACCGCAAAGTTGATTTAGCAATGGCCGAACCACTTTCTAAAGTTTTCACCGAAGTTTTAATTGCGCCCGCTTTTGACGCTGATGCGCTAGAACTATTGATGAAGAAACCTTCAATTCGAATTCTGCAATGTGATTTGACTGCGATTAATTCAGTCGAGTTGCGCCCTGTTTCTGGCGGAGCACTATTGCAAGAAAGCGATTTGATCGACGCCGCCGGGGATATTGCAGTTAACTGGGTGCAAGTTTCCGGCGAGCCAGTTAGTGCACAAACCCTTAAAGACTTAGATTTTGCTTGGCGATCAGTTCGAGCAGTCAAGAGCAATGCGATCTTGCTCGCGAAAGATAGCGCTGCAGTCGGAATTGGAATGGGCCAAGTAAATCGGGTTGATTCAGCGAAATTAGCGGTCGATCGGGCCGGTGATCGCGTAGCTGGCTCAGTTGCCGCAAGTGATGCTTTCTTCCCATTTGCCGATGGCTTACAGATTTTGATTGATGCCGGTGTAATCGCGGTGGTTCAACCTGGCGGCAGTGTGCGCGACGAAGAAGTAATCGCTGCAGCCGTTGCTGCCAATGTTGCAATGTTCTTCACTAGTACAAGACACTTCTCCCATGCATAAAGCGCGGATCCTCGATGGCAAAGCTCTGGCCACAATCATCAAAGCTGATCTGCGCACTCGCACCGAAGCCCTGAAAGCTCGCGGCATTACGCCAGGTTTGGGCACAGTTCTAGTTGGCGATGATCCAGGTTCACTTTCCTACGTTGCCGGCAAACATCGGGATTGCCAAGAAGTTGGCATTAATTCAATCCGCGTTGATCTACCAGCAACTGCAACGCAAGCAGATGTAATGTCAGCAATCAGAGAACTAAATTCGGCAAAAGAGTGCACTGGTTACATCGTGCAGTTGCCAATGCCGGTTGGCATTAATTCGCAAACGATTCTCGAAGCAATTGATCCAGCTAAAGATGCCGACGGATTGCACCCGATGAATCTCGGTCGATTGGTAAGTGGCTATGCAGCACCGCTTCCATGCACACCTCGCGGTATCGTCGCGTTGCTGCGTCATTACGAAGTACAACTAGCAGGAGCTGAAGTCTGTGTAATCGGACGTGGTTTAACAGTTGGTCGCCCACTTGGATTATTACTAACTCGCAAAGCAGAAAATGCCACCGTTACTTTGACTCATACCGGAACTAAAGATTTAGCAAAGCATGTTAAACAAGCTGACATTGTGATTGCTGCAATTGGAAAAGCACATTTCTTAACTGCCCAAATGATTAAGCCAGGTGCAACTGTTTTAGATGTCGGAATATCACGCACCGAGGCTGGTTTGTTAGGCGACGTTCATCCTGAGGTTTTTGAAGTTGCAGCAAATGTTGCCCCAATGCCCGGTGGCGTTGGCCCGATGACCAGAGCGATGCTATTAACTAATGTGGTTGAGGCATGCGAGTAATTTCCTATTCGGCCTACGGGTTAGTGGCCGCCGGCGTAGTTGCTGGAGCGCTCGGATTAGTGCGAACTGGATCACTCTTAATTGCGGCAGGCACTGGACTTTTCGCCGTTTCGCAGCGTGGGCAACGCAAAATTGAACTTTATTTACCGCTAGCTATTTCGATTAGCCTATTTGTGCTGGCGTTAGCACTTCCGCGTGGGCGATAGGATTTACCTCGACCTCAAGATATTTCTTACATTCAGGAGAACTGCAAATGGGTAGCAAAGTCACAGTAGTAGGCGCCGGATTCTATGGTTCAACCACCGCAATGCGCTTAGCTGAATACAACATCTTCGACACAGTAGTTCTCACCGATATTCTCGAAGGTAAGCCAGAAGGTTTGGCACTTGATATGAACCAATCTCGTTCAATCGAAGGTTTCGAAACAAAAATTATTGGCGCAACCACAACAGCTGATGGCGCTGGCTACGAAGCAACTGCAAATTCAGATGTCGTAGTTATTACTGCGGGCCTACCACGCAAGCCAGGCATGAGCCGCATGGATCTAATTGATGTAAATGCTGGCATCGTTCGCGGAGTTGCAGAGAACATTGCAAAGCATTCACCAAATGCCGTAATCATCGTGGTTTCAAATCCACTTGATGAAATGACCGCACTTGCTCAAATCGCTACTGGTTTTCCAAAGCACCGCGTAATCGGTCAAGCTGGCATGTTAGATACTGCTCGCTTCACTGACAATGTTGCCGAAAAGCTAGGCGTTAAAGTTTCTTCAGTTAAGACGCTAACTCTTGGTTCACATGGCGACACCATGGTTCCAGTCCCAAGTCGTTGCACAGTCGATGGCAAGCCTTTGAGCGATTTGCTTTCACAAGCTGATATCGATGCTCTCGTTGATCGCACTCGTAATGGTGGAGCTGAAGTCGTCGCACTTCTAAAGACCGGCTCTGCCTACTACGCACCATCAGCCGCCGCTGCTCGTATGGCAAAAGCAGTTATCGAAGACTCTGGCGCGGTAATGCCAGTGTGCGCGTGGGTTGATGGGGAATACGGAATTTCTGGTGTTTACCTGGGCGTTGAAGCAGAAATCGGTCGTACCGGTATTAAGAAAGTTGTTGAAAGTGATTTAACTGAATCTGAAATTGCAGCCCTAAAGGTTGCAGCTGAAGCTGTCCGTGCAAAACAAGCCGATGTCCAAACCCTTTAAGGAGCCGCTTTAAATGTCAAAAATTAAAGTAACCGGAACCGTTGTCGAATTAGATGGCGATGAAATGACTCGCATCATCTGGCAGTTCATCAAGGATTCCTTGATTTTGCCTTATCTAGATGTAAATCTTGAGTACTACGACTTGGGCATGGAAAATCGTGACGCAACTGATGATCAGGTAACTATTGATTCTGCTCACGCGATCCAGAAGCATGGTGTTGGCATCAAGTGCGCAACGATTACTCCTGACGAAGCCCGCGTTGAAGAATTCGGCCTAAAGAAGATGTGGAAGTCACCTAACGGAACTGTTCGTAACATTCTTGGTGGCGTAATTTTCCGCGAACCAATCATCATCAGCAATGTTCCTCGTTTGGTGCCACACTGGACTAAGCCAATCGTTATCGGTCGTCACGCATTCGGTGATCAATATCGTGCAACTGATTTCAAGGTACCGGGCGCTGGCAAGTTAACAATGACTTTCGTGCCAGAAGATGGATCAGCTCCAATTGAGCACACTGTTTATGATTTCAAGTCATCTGGTGTTGCAATGGGTATGTATAACCTCGATGAATCAATCCGTGACTTTGCTCGCGCATCACTAAATTATGGCCTTATTCGTAAGTACCCAGTTTATCTATCAACAAAAAACACAATTCTAAAAGCTTACGACGGTCGCTTCAAAGATATTTTTGAAGAGATCTACCAAGCTGAATTCAAGGCACAATTTGAGGCAGCTGAAATTTGGTATGAGCACCGCCTAATTGATGACATGGTTGCAATGTCATTGCGTATGGAAGGTGGCTACGTCTGGGCATGTAAGAACTACGACGGTGACGTGCAATCAGATACCGTCGCACAGGGTTACGGTTCACTTGGTTTGATGACATCAGTTTTGATGACGCCAGATGGAAAGATTGTTGAATCTGAAGCAGCACACGGCACAGTGACTCGTCACTACCGTGATCACCAAAAGGGCAAAGCAACCTCAACTAACCCAATCGCTTCAATCTTTGCTTGGACTCGTGGTTTAGCCCACCGTGCCAAGCTTGATAACAATGCCGAGCTAGCAAAGTTCTGTGACACGCTAGAGCGAGTTTGTATCGAAACTGTTGAACAGGGCAAGATGACAAAAGACTTGTCACTCTTGATTTCTAAAGATGCGCCTTATCAAACTACTCAAGAATTCTTGAATTCAATTGATGAGAATCTAAAGAAAGCAATGGCGTAGTAGCCCTGAACTACTTTAAATAAGCAGTAAAAAACCCCGCCGGTTAACACCGGCGGGGTTTTTATTTAAGCTTTAATTAGATGCGCTCACCAGTTGTTGCATTGAATAGGTGAACTGCAGCTGGATTAGCTGTGACAGTAATTGTCTGTCCTGGCTTTGGTGGATTCTTTGGATCCCAGCGCACGATAACTTGAGCGCCTTCTTCGGTGACATTTGCAAACTTCACTGAAGAATCAACTGGGGTTCCGTATACGAATGCATCGGCACCAAGTTCTTCAACTACTTCAACGAGAACTTCAAAGCCAGTAGAAGAAGGTGTGAAGCCTTCTGGGCGAATACCAACTGTAATTGTTGCGCCAGCACTTGCTGGAACCGCAATACTTAATCCGCCTAGCTTTGCTTGGCCACCTGAAACAGGCGCGTTAAGCAAGTTCATCGCAGGTGATCCAATGAACCCAGCAACGAAAGCATTTGCTGGGTTATCGTAAAGATTACGTGGGGTATCTACTTGTTGCAGGAATCCATCTTTTAGAACTGCTACGCGATCACCCATTGTCATAGCTTCAACCTGGTCGTGGGTTACGTAAACAGTTGTGATTCCAAGACGACGCTGCAACGCAGCAATCTGAGTACGTGTAGCAACACGTAACTTGGCATCAAGGTTTGAAAGTGGTTCATCCATTAAGAAAACTTGTGGTTCGCGAACAATCGCACGACCCATAGCTACGCGCTGACGTTGTCCACCAGAAAGTGCCTTTGGCTTGCGATCTAGGTAAGGCTCGAGGTCAAGCAACTTTGCAGCTTCTTTAACGCGACGGTCGCGCTCTTCTTTTGGCTTGCCCGCGATCTTTAGCGCGAAGCCCATGTTCTCGGCAACAGTCATGTGTGGGTAAAGCGCATATGACTGGAATACCATCGCGATGTCGCGATCTTTTGGCGCAACATTTGTTACGTCGCGATCACCAATCAAAATGCGACCGGCATCGATTTCTTCAAGGCCAGCCAACATACGAAGTGATGTTGATTTACCGCAACCTGAAGGACCAACTAGAACTAGAAATTCACCATCATTAACAGTGAGCTCAAGTTCATTAACTGCAGGCACAGTTGTGCCTGGGTAGATACGTGATGCTTTGTCGAATACGACATTTGCCATTTTATTCTTCCTTATCCGGGCAGGTACGTGCCCGACGATCCGTTGGATGAGGTGACCACGGCGGTTGCCGTAATCGGTGCGCAAAGGCTACCCACCGAGTGCGGGAAAGGGCAATATCAGGAGCGAAAATCCATACGTGGCGCGTATAGTTGGCTTTCTCATGGAGCCCCACTCGCTTAGCCAGATTCTGGGCAATATTGCCGTAGTTCTTTTCTTGATCCTGCTGGGATCGATCTTTGTGGCTGCCGAAATCGCCCTGATCTCCTTGCGCGAGAGCCAAATTAAGCAGATCGCCCTAAAAGGCAAACGAGGTGCCCGGGTAGCGGCACTAGCTGAAAACCCAAACCGGTTCTTGGCGGCAGTTCAAGTAGGTATTACCTTCTGTGGATTTTTATCAGCGGCAATCGGTGCTGAACGTTTGGGCGTTTACGTCGAGCCCGAGTTAATGAAGTTGGGATTAACTGAAGGTGTAGCTGCGCTGGTCTCGCTAATCGGTATCACGATCGTGGTTGCCTATTTCTCACTTGTCTTCGGTGAGCTAGTTCCGAAACGAATAGCACTATTTCGCACCGAAGCTATTGCGCTGGCTTCGGCAGGCATCATCGATTGGTTAGCAAAACTCTTCCGCCCAGTTATTTGGTTACTTTCAAAATCAACTGACTTTGTGGTTCGTATGTTTGGTATCGATCCAACTGAACAGCGCACTCAGATTTCCGAAGAAGAGTTACTTGATCTAGTTGCAGGGCACGCAGCGCTTAGCGATGAAGAACGCGACATTGTTGAAGAAGTATTTAACGCCTCTGAGCGACAAATTCACGAAGTCATGGTGCCGCGCACCGAAGTTGATTTCATGGACGCTTCTTTAACTGTTGGCAAAGCGATTGCGCTGGCAATTGATAAAGCACATTCACGTTATCCAGTAGTTCGTGGTTCATCTGATGAAGTAATTGGTTTTATCCATGTTCGCGACCTGCTTGATACTTCACTAGTAACTCCTGGCGGAAAAATCCAAGAGCTAGTTCGTAACATCATATTTTTGCCCGGCACTAAAGGTATTTTGCCGGCGCTAACTGAAATGCGTAAACAAGGCCAACATTTAGCAATTGTTCTCGATGAGTATGGTGGCACCGATGGCATCATCACGCTAGAAAATTTGGTCGAGTGCCTGATCGGTGATATTCGCGATGAGTATGACGATCATGAGCAAGAAATCGCTTTTGAGGCACGTACTAATGACTTTGAAATTGATGGCTTGACCTCACTTGAGGATCTGCTTGATGATGCCGGAATTGAGATTCCCGAAGGCCCATATGAAACAGCTAGTGGCTTTGTCATGCACTTTCTCGGGCGAATCCCAGTAGAGCACGATGTGGTCAGCGTAAATGGCTTGCGAATAACTGTTTTGACCATGGAAGGTAAGCGAGCTGGGCAGCTTTTAATATCACGCAACGCATAATTCATGCGAGAATAAACCTTATGAGCGCGCAGAAGAGAATTCTCTCGGGGATTCAGCCAACCAGTGAATCCTTTCACTTAGGTAATTATGTCGGCGCCCTAAAGCAATGGGTTGCACTGCAAGATGGCAATGATGCTTTCTACTGCATTGTTGATCTACATGCGTTATCAGGAGATATTGATCCAACGCTCTTGCGAAAGCGAACTCTGGCATCTGCTGCCCAATTAATT
>JBILOR010000120.1:0-3939 GCA_044374325.1 Candidatus Planktophila sp. | reverse complement strand
CACTCGGTAAAAAAAGCACTAGGCAGATACGAGGGCTTAGATCTACGAATTCCATAATCTTGCCTGTTATCGCACGCGTCTCAGTTGAAAGTTTGCGGTCGACCACGAAACGAGATGTGTAGTAGACGCCAAGATCAGCGCCTAACCAATACACAAATAGAACTACATGGATAAAGAGAAAAACTTCAAGCAGTGTTATTCCCATTAGTTACATACCATCGCCATCCCAGCGACCGCGTGAACGCGAGCGAACTGGTAGCGATGAAATGATTGGAGCTGGAATAGGCATGCCTGGTTCCCATTTGCGGCCATAGCCCCAGTTGTAAGCACCTTCATCAGTGCGCTCATCTGTGTGCTCTAGCGTCTTTGGATCTGGCCACTCTTCATGAGTATGACCATGGTCGCCATCGTGTGAATGACCATGCTCATCACTGAGACCAAGTGCTACAAGAGACTTATCTGGGCCGGTTCCGTGTTGCACGTAATCAACATCTGGCTGGTTCATTGAACGTTGATAGTCAACTGATGCCTTCAAGTTAGTTAAATCATGCTCAGTACGCCAAGTAGGAACTGTGCCCAAGTCATGACTCGATTGTGACCACTTCATACGGCCACCATCAGGTCCGTAGTTAACGGCATCTGCGCCCCAACGAACGAATTCGTTTTGGCTATACCAGTTAGAAAGTTCGCCATCAGAACGCAGTAACCAAGTTGCGCCACCTTCAAGTGAAACGAAGTGGCCATGCTTTACGCGAGCTGGACGGAAGAAGTAAGTACCTTTTGTTAAGTCACCAAAGTTGTAAGACATATTTCCTTGAACGGTATATGCCTCTTCGAAACATGGGTGGTGCGCAAGACGGTGATCAGTCCAACCTTCGCGGGCATGAACCAAGCGAGTATAAAAACCAGTGATTGGATCAACCTTTAAATACTTAATCAAAAGACCTGGCATCGGACCAGGATTTGGTACTTCGTCCCATTGACGAGCTTCGGTATCTTCAATTGTGATGTCACCGTACGCTGCATCTTTCCAGCGTGGCGCATTAACGTTATCTACTTCATCAAAACCAGCATCGCCGTATTCGCGGAAATGCAAAATCTGAGTTCCTTCTTTAAAGAAAATTGAATCCATTGGAACGCCACGTGGAGCTTGAACATATCCACCTTTACCGATGGTCTGACCACCAATGCGCATTTCACCTTCGAGCACGTAATACTCAGTGTTTGCATGGTGAATACCGGGACCGCGATTCCAATCAGTGTGGAAATCAACGCGCAGAGATGATGAACCATCTTCTTCATCAACACTCAAACGTCGCTCACTCGCACGACCGTTGCCCTTAATTAATTCAGCACCATGCCAGACATAATCTGCCTGATCAATGAGCTCCACATGTGGACGCATTAACATCTCCCTCTGAAGATAGAAATTGTTGGTGAACTTTTGCTACGTTCCGCAGTGCGGAAAGTAGTTCCAGTTACAGAGTTGAGATTAGCCATGAGTAACTCAGTTAGCAATAGAAAAACGGTTACGAATTAGACAAATTATTTGGAGAATTGAACTCTTAATTCAGTCTTTAAAACCTTGCCAGAAGCGTTTCTTGGCAACACTTTTAAGAAATGAAACTCACCCGGAATCTTGTAACCTGCCAGTGATTTGCGAGAGAAAGCATCGAGTTCTTCAGCTGCTATTTCTGTTCCACTTCGCGAAACAATTATCGCAATTGCGCGCTCACCCCAAGTTTCATCTTTAATTCCGATAACTGCAACCTCAGCGATATCTGAATGTTTGGCGAGAACTTCCTCAATCTCACGAGGGTAGACATTTGTGCCGCCAGAGATAATTAAATCTTTCTTGCGATCAACAATTGAAATATAACCTTCGGCATCACGAACCACAATGTCGTTACAAGTTAGGAAACCATCGGCAGTTGTGCAAGCCTGTGTAGCAGCATCATCTTTGAAGTAGCCATTCATCAGATATGGCGAGCGCGAAAAGAGTTCGCCGGGCTCACCAATTGGCGTTGGTGAGCCATCGTCATTAAGCACAATAATTTCAGTCATAAACCAGGCATGGCCGACTGATCCAGCTTTACGCATTGCATCAACCGGGCGCAAATTAGTAACGATGCCAGCTTCGGTTGAACCGTATAGCTCGTGCACGTCAACGTTAGGGAAAAGCTTCACTACCCATTCCTTAAGTGGGATTGGCAAAGCTGCGGCATTGAAGTAGATGGTTTCTAAGGTTGAAAGATCTTTCGAAGCTACAACATCATCGCCTAGTGCGCGCATCATCTGAGCATGAGTGGGCACTAAAAAGATTGTTTGCAACTTATGCTGGCCAATCATGTTTAAAGTTTCTTCAGGATCAAATTTGCGTTGCATCACTAAAGTGCCACCAGTGAAGACTGCGCCATAGCCAAACGCAAATCCAGCACCGTGATACATCGGTGCGACAGCAACTGTGCGACGGCCCGGCCCAAGGCCCCACTCAATGGCGGTCGCATAGAAAGTTAAACAACGTGAACGGTGAGAGATCAATACACCCTTTGGTTTTCCGGTAGTGCCTGAGGTGTAGGCAATACAGAAAGGTTCGTTTTCATCAACTACTACACCAGGGTCTAAAGCGGGGTAATTAGAAATTAGATTCTCATAGTTTGGGTGAGAATCTGCGCCATCAATTGCCCAGACGGTTGCCGGCAATTTACTTGGCAGAACTGCGACAAGTGCGGCATCATAAATTAGAGCTTGTGCTTCAGAGTGCTCAAAGATGTAAGTATTTTCATCGGCTGTTTGACGTGGATTAATTGGCACGATTGGGAATCCAGCCATGGCGCAACCGGCAGCAACTTCAGAATATTCCAATCGATTGCCCATTAAAACACCAACTGCAACACCACGCTTTAAGTTAGCCGCAATCAACGCATTTGCTAATCGACAAGCCCGTTCGAAAAGTTCACGATAAGTTATTGATCTTGCGCCATCGATAATGGCAATTTGATTCGGTGATGCAATTGCGAATTCACGAATGCCATTAGCGATGTTTAGCGGGGCGCCACCAAGATTGATTGCCATAGTGCCTAGTTTTACCTTTAGATTGCCCAAGCGCAACTGTCTTCAGCTGTTCCATTCTTTGATACTTTCCAGTCCTGCTATTTCTAGGCTTGATTTGATCCAGTATGATTTGAACTTATTCAGCGCAGTTCCTGATAGTGGAACAGTTCAATTAGGCAGATTTGTAAAGGATAAAAATGACAAAGCACGAGGCCGTCTTAGGTCGATTCTTTGAGGACTATGTTGTTGGCGATATCTACCAACATCCATTCGGCCGCACCATTAGTCAAGCCGATAACACTTGGTTCACGCTGCTTACTTGCAACACTAACCAAAATCACTTCAATGCTGAATTCGCCAAATCAAACCCAATTACTGGTGGCCGAGTAATCGTTAACTCAGGTTTAACGGTGGCCATGGTGCTGGGTATTTCAGTTATGGATATGAGTCAGAATGCAGTCTCAAATTTAGGCTGGACAGATATCAAGTTAACTCACCCAATTTACGAAGGCGACACTCTTTACGCTGAATCAATCTGCACCGATGTGCGTGAATCTGCTTCTCGACCAAATGTCGGAATTATCAGCATGAAAACCCGTGGCTTGAATCAAGACGGCGAAGAGATCATGTCTTACAAGCGCACGGTTATGATCGCAAAGCGTTCATCAGGAATTGGGCAAAATTACTTTCCCCAAGCTAAGACTGGCGAGATAACTGCTTAGTTAACGCCAATTACTCGAACGCCCGCGTGAGTTTTGTAGCGGCGGTTCATGGAAATTAGGTTTGCAGTGAGCGCTTCAACTTGGCCGGCATTTCGCATTTTGCCCGCATAGATTCCGCGCATTCCAGCGATTTGATCAACCATCTGCTGCACCAAATCTGTAG
>JBILOR010000060.1:0-6714 GCA_044374325.1 Candidatus Planktophila sp. | reverse complement strand
TTTATTGGGTTCGCGCCTGCAGACGCACCTAGGTATGTAATTTCAGTGACGATCCAAGATCCAAAGGGATTGCACTGGGGCGGTTATCTTGGCGGTCCAGTATTTAAGAAAGTAATGTCATTTGTTCTTGAATCAAAACACATTGCACCAACCGGTACCAAAATAGTTCCGATTGCGTTAACTGAGAAAGCGCTCATTAAAGCCAAGGAAAGCTCAACCACTAACTCTGCGAGCGGCACGCTCTAAAATGCTACGACCACACGACCCAATTTCTGGAAGAACTCTTCGTGCGGTCAGTGAACTTATTTCAGCAGAATCTAGTGGCATCGAATTAGAGCAAATTGTAATCACTGGAGTTTCAATCGATTCACATCAAATCGAAGCTGGCGACTTATTCGTGGCGGTGGCAGGTGCTAAAACTCATGGCGCGACTTTTGCGGGGAGTGCGAAACTAAACGGTGCTGTTGCAGTACTTACTGATGAAGTAGGCGCAGCGCTAATTACGGACATGCCAGTACTTGTCGTGACAAACCCACGAGCATGCGCAGGTGCCATATCAGCTTGGTTACACAATGAACCAATGCGAGATATGTTTAGCGTTGCCGTAACTGGCACAAATGGCAAGACCACCGTAACAACTTTGCTTCATCAAATCGCCATGGCCGCCGGGCGACAAAGCGGCTTAGTCGGAACCGTTGAAACTCGCATAGGCGATGAAGTAGTTGCAGCTCTCCGCACCACCCCTGAGGCACCTGAACTGCAATCATTGGCTGCAGTGATGCGAGAGCGCCATATGCGCAATCTCTTTATGGAAGTTTCTAGTCACGCAGTTTCATTGAATCGAATTGGTGGCTCACACTTTAATATTGCTGCCTTTACTAATTTATCCCAAGATCACTTGGATTTTCACGGTGATATGGATGGCTACTTTGCGGCCAAAGCGGCGCTATTTAGCTTCCAATATGCAGAAACGGCCTATATAAATATTGATTCTGACTGGTCAAAAAAGTTACTGGAAACTCAAGAGTTGCCAGTGGTTCAAATTTCGCGAAGCACAAAGTCGGCTGATTGGTATTTTGAACGAATTGAAATTGGCGTGCACAGTACTTCGATTGCCATAAGAGGCACCGGCGGAATATTAATTGAGACCACCACCAAGTTGATGGGAGATTTCAATTTAGATAATCTGCTGATGGCGATTTCAATAAGCGTTGCTGCTGGAATTGACCCAATCGATATCGCGGCCATCACGCCAAAGTTAACAGGCGCAGAAGGTCGACTCGAAAAAGTCGATCTAGGGCAACCTTTTAGCGCGTTAGTTGATTACGCACACTCACCAGATTCAGTCACACGAGTTTTGGCCGCGTTGCGTGAAAACACAGCTGGAAAAATTATTGCGGTACTGGGTTGTGGTGGCGATCGCGATAAAGGCAAACGACCATTAATGGGAGCTGCGCTATTGGCGGGTTCGGATGTTGCAGTATTCACAAGTGACAATCCACGAAGTGAGGATCCTGCGCAAATTGTGAGAGAAATGGTCTCAGGTTTAGCTTTGCCAACTACTGCCTCAATTGAACTTGATCGCAAGCGCGCGATTGAATTAGCGGTGAGCGCTGCAAAACCGGGCGACGTAGTAGTGGTGCTCGGAAAAGGTCATGAATCTGGCCAAGAAATTGCTGGCGTTAAACATAACTTTGATGATCGCTTAGTCCTTGCTGCTGCAATAGAGGCAACACCATGATCAAATTATCAGCTCGGGAAATTTCCTTAATCGTAAATGGCTCTCTTCACGGTGATGAAAATATTATGGTCACGCAAGCGCCAGTTTTTGATTCCCGCCAAGCTAAAGCCGGGTCACTTTTTCTTGCGCTAATCGGCGAAAAGACAGATGGTCATAATTACTGTTCTGAAGCGCTCGCAAACGGTGCCGTATTGGCTCTGACCACCAAAGTTGTTGACCAGCCATGCGTGGTTGTCCCTGATGTCATGCAGGCAGTTGCAGATCTAGCCAAATTCGTACGAGTGCAGTTGGCTAATTTAACCGTTATCGGAATTACTGGTTCACAAGGTAAAACCACCACGAAGGATTTACTTAACTACATTCTTTCCTCAGTTGGCCAAACCGTAGCGCCTAAGGGTTCTTTCAATAACGAGCTAGGCGTACCGTTGACAATTTTGGAATGTGATGAAGGAACTAAATATTGCATTGTCGAGATGGGAGCCCGGCATATCGGGGACATCTCAGTGCTGTGCGAAATTGCAAAACCAAATATTGGTGCTGTTCTAAAAGTTGGCAATGCACATATTGGTGAATTCGGTTCTCGCGAAGCTATCGCTCAGGCTAAATCTGAATTAGTTGCCTCTCTCGCAAGTGGTGGAACTGCAATTCTGGGAACCTATGATCAATACACACCAGCCATGAAAGTTGCCGATGGCGTAACTGTTCTGACTTTTGGCGAACGGAGCGACTGCAATGTGCGGGCTGCCGATATCGAGATTCGTGAAGGCCGACCACATTTTGATCTGGTCACAAAATCTGGACGGGCTGCCGTTGGTATGCGTTTAGTAGGTCTTCATCAAATTCCTAATGCGTTAGCAGCTGCAGCGATCTCAAGTGCACTCGGATTATCGGTTGATCAAATTGCCGGGGCACTGTCGATGGCCGAACTAGCTAGCAAGTGGCGAATGGAAATTTTCGAATCCAATAATCGCCTTCTGATCAATGATTCATACAACGCTAATCCAGAATCAATGGCAGCGGCCTTGCGCACACTGGCTCTCTTTGCCCAAGAGCGTGGCGGATCATCGTGGGCAGTTCTCGGAAAGATGCACGAGTTAGGCCCATCTGAGAGCGCCGACCATTTAGCTATCGGTAAATTGGTTAGTGACTTGGGAATTGATCAGCTAATTACAGTTTCGATGCCTGCATATGGTCAAGGGGTTGCAAGTGATAGCGAGACTACAGTGCATGAAATGGATGATAAAAATTTAGTTGTTGCGCTCTTGAATGAGATGCAATCAGGTGATGTTTTGCTGGTGAAAGCTTCCCGTGCCGAACATTTCGAGGAAATAGCCCAAGAAGTAGCTGCGAACTGGCAAACTGATGCTGGAAAGAAGGATGACGAATAAATGAGACAGATCCTGATCTCGGGTGCTGTGGCGCTCTTCTTCGCTTTATTCGGCACCCCGGTTTTAATCAAACTATTAGCGAAGCGCGGCTATGGTCAAATAATTCGTGATGACGGCCCAAGTTCGCACCACACCAAGCGCGGCACTCCAACGATGGGTGGCTTGATAATTATTTTCGCAGCTATTGCAGGATATTTGTTTAGCCATGGAATAACCCAGACAGCCATGACTGCTTCGGCGCTTTTAGTTATTGCCTTGGTAGTTGGACTTGGTTTCGTGGGATTTCTGGACGACTGGCTAAAGATATCTCGTGAGAAATCTTTAGGCCTAAAGGGTCGTTATAAGATTTTAGGGCAAGTAGTAATTGCTGCCACTTTTGGATTTTTTGGAATCAGATTTGCTGATAGTTCTGGCTTGACCCCGATCTCATTAAATTTATCAGTGGTTCGCGATACCAGCATTGTTCTAGGTGGGGTAGTAGTAGTTATCTGGATTGCCTTGATGGTAACTGCAACAAGTAACGGCGTTAACTTGGCTGATGGTCTAGATGGATTAGCAACCGGTGCTTCCGTAATGACTTTCTTAGCATTCATCTTGATTGGTGTTTGGGAATTTGGTCAAAGTTGTGCGATCGCAATCGATCAATCCGGTGGTTGTTACGCGGTTCGAGATCCGCTTGACCTGGCAGTACTGGCTGCAGCTCTAGCTGGCGCTTGTACCGGATTTCTTTGGTGGAATGCTTCGCCCGCAAAAATATTTATGGGCGACACCGGATCCTTGGCTATTGGCGGCGCGCTCGCTGGCTTAGCTTGCACGTTGCGAGTTCAACTTTTGTTAATTCCACTTGGCGGTCTTTTCGTAATAATCACAATGTCGGTAATTATTCAGACGCTATATTTCAAAGCTACAGGTGGAAAAAGAATTTTCCGAATGGCTCCGTTACATCACCACTTTGAATTAAAGGGTTGGGGCGAAGTAACAATTGTGCTGCGTTTTTGGATCATTGCCGGACTTTGTGTAGCGCTCGGCTTAGGCCTGTTTTATGCCCAGTGGGTAGCGCTTTAAGCGTTAAAAAATGTCAATTACTCCGACAATTTCAACGTTAGGTCACGTGCCGATCGCGCATGCGCAAATGTTGGTACTTGGCGGTGGAGTTACTGGACGATCTGTAGCTAAAGTTTTAAGCAACTTGGGCGCCGATGTTTCAATCTATGACGAAAGCGAGAGCAGTACCTTTGAATTCTCGCGAGTGACAATTAACGAGTTATCAAATATCAATTGGGCAGCTGCCGTGGTTTCACCAGGTTGGCGCCCAGTTCACCCAGTAATTGCAGATTTGCGAAATCGCGAGATTCCGCTTTTGAATGAGATTGATGTGGCTTGGGAAATCAAGCAACAAATAGCGCCAGAGCAGAAGTGGCTAGCAGTAACCGGAACCAACGGTAAAACTACAACCGTCGAACTTACTGAATCTATTTTTAAGGCCGCCGGATTAAACGCATTTGCCTGTGGCAATGTTGGAACCCCGGTGATTGATGCAGTGACCTCTGAACAAAATTATGACTATTTGATTCTTGAACTTTCCTCATTCCAGCTTCATTGGTCTGAGCAGGCTGAATTTGTCGCAGGCTCAATCCTAAACATAGCCTTAGATCACATTGATTGGCATGGCTCGTTTTCTGAATATGCAAAATCTAAATTAGGTCTGTTGAATCGTTCCGCAACTGCCATCCTTAATGGTGACGATGCAGCAGTGGTTGAAGGCAGCCAACACTGGCAAGGTCGAAAAGTTTTTTATACGTTGCAAACCCCTAAACCAGGCGAAATTGGATTAGTTGAAGATCTATTGGTCGATAGAGCTTTTGTGGCAGATCCAATGGAAGCTGCTATGTTTTGTGAGTTAAGTGAAGTAAAACCAACTGCGCCACATTCAGTTTCAAATGCACTCGCAGCTGCGGGGCTGGCGCGCACCATTGGTATTGATCACGAAGTTATTCGTGGCGCAATCGCGAAGTTTCGACCTGGACGCCATCGCATTGAGTTGGTCTTAGAGCAGGATGGAATTCGTTGGATAGATGATTCCAAAGCGACTAACCCTCATGCGGCTCAAGCATCAGTGATGTCAGAGTTAAGTGTGGTCTGGATTGCTGGGGGGCTAGCTAAAGGCGCCGAGATGACTGAATTGATTGCACAAGTGGGACCGCGATTGCGAGCAGTGGTCTTAATCGGCACCGATCGAGAGCTAATTGCCCACGAGTTGCAGCGTAATTTTCCAAGCGTCTCGATAGTTCGGGTAGAACCAAAGCCTGGTCATGATCGAAGTAGTGCCGAGAATGATTTCATGAACGAGATAGTTATCGAGGCAAAAAGCTTGGCACGTGAAGGCGATGTTGTATTGCTAGCACCTGCTTGCGCTTCGATGGATCAATTCCTTTCATATGGCGATCGTGGCGATCGTTTTGCTAAGTCGGTTAGAGAAATAGTGGGTAAAAATGACAACGCCAGTTAAGCGCAGCAAGTTACTGCAGCCTTTTAATACTTTTGCGCTTTTTGCAATCTGCGTAACGGCGTTAAGTATTTTGGGTTTGATAATGGTTTTCTCAGCCTCGACAATTTATTCGACGAAAGTGAACGGCAATACTTGGGGAACCTTCTTGCGTCAGTTCATTTTCCTTCTACTAGCTCTGCCAATTGCCTGGGTAGCGGCTAAGTTGCGGTTGAACCTTTGGCGGGCCATCGGTCGAGTCTCCCTGCTAATTTCGATCGGCATGTTAGCTGTGCTACTTATTCCAGGTGTTGGGTATTCTGTAAACGGAAACCGAAATTGGATTGGTATTGGACCGTTCGTTGTTCAACCTTCCGAGTTCGCTAAATTCTTGATGATCCTATGGGCTGCAACTATGTTGGCAAAATATGAAAGCGCCGGAGTTGTACGTACCAACGTTTTGAAGTTGATTGTTCCAGGCTATCTTGGAGTTCTTATCTTTGTATTAGCAGGCAGAGATTTAGGAACTGCTGCAGTCATCGGTGCAACTATGGCGGGATTACTTTTTGTCTCTGGAATTCCACTTCGACTTTTCGGCACTATTTCAGCTTTAGGCATGTTGGGCGTGAGCGCGCTAATTCTTAGTGCGCCATATCGAGCTGCTCGTTTTCTGGTTGTGTTTAATCCATTCGCTGAAGGTGACTATAAGAATTATGGCTGGCAACCAGCGCATAGCTTGATGGGTCTAGCAACAGGTGGATTCTTAGGTGTTGGCCTAGGTGCTAGTCGTCAGAAGTGGGGCAATTTAGCCGAGGCGCACACCGACTTTATCTTCTCGGTTATCGGTGAAGAACTAGGACTACTCGGAACTATTGGGACAATATTGCTTTTCTGCGGTTTGATTTTTGCAATTTTCCGAATTGCCATTCGTGCAAATGATCCAATGGTTCGATTTACTTGCGCTGGTATAGGCGTCTGGATCTCAATTCAATGTTTCTTTAATATTGGATCAGCAATTAGTTTGGTGCCGGTTGTTGGCGTTACCTTGCCGTTAATTTCATACGGTGGTTCATCACTAATTTCGACCTATATAGCCCTTG